>DASRGM010000078.1:0-8150 GCA_035651035.1 Terriglobales bacterium | reverse complement strand
GTACAAGTCAGAGGTCGTGGAAGCCACCCCGCAACGACTGCAAGCGCTAGGGAAGTTTCGTGAAGACCTGGAGCGAGTGATTGGAGCGGCGGAGCAGGCCGATTAACCAGCTTCCATCCTCGGTTTACATAATATCTGCTATCGGAGCTTATCGGACGAAGATTCTCGTTTTGGAACTCCGCAGTCGCTTTGTGCTCACCGAGAGGCATTGTGTTGATTGAACGGGCGAAACGTTAGCTCCGTTCGCACCGCGTGTCAAGTAACTACTTGGTTAAGCGGCTGTGAAAAACTTGGGGCTTGAACTGCACGGTGCGGATGACCTGTTTTTCCAGGCCGAACTTACGGGCCACCGACGGCCCCGGCTCGCGCTTGCGCTTGTAGATGTCAGAGAGATACGCCTCGGAGATGCCAAGAAACTTAGCATATTCGGCCTGGTTTCTGGTGCCCTGCCGCTGCTGCATCAGTTTTATCATCTCTTCTATGGTCATGCCTTGAGCATATGCTGACTACGCTACCGGCGTCAAGAGGATGTGGTGAGTCACCGCCGCTCGGTGACCTGAACCTCGGCCTCCAGCTCCTTCTCCCCGATCTTTGCCGGCAGCACCAGCATCATGCCCCTGGTGAGCGGCGAGCGCGACCAGTGGATGGCGGTCATCACCGCCGCCGCGACCAGCCCTTCGCCCAGCGCTTCCCATGGTGGCCGATGCGCCGCCAGCGCGGAGCCGGACACGAAACAGAGCGATAGCCAAAAGGTCAGGGCCAGTTCCATGACGAGCTCGGCCCACTTTTTGACGCTCTGCCATTCTTTCCACTTCTCTAGGGCGGAGAAGGGGTCTAGGTTTATGCCGACCATATACGTTCGCTCCGCCGGCTGCTAAGTTCCACGCAGCTCGCGCAGCGCCTGAGCGTACTCTGAGGTTTTATGCTTGCGGAACCAGGCTAGCATAGCGTAGTTGCACAGGATCGCGGCGAGGTCATCATCCGCGCATTCTCCCGCTGTGGCCAGCAAATTGACTTCGTGGGCGCGCGCATGGTTGATACATGCCTTGATGAACGCCGCGCCGCCGCTTTTCCAGTTGGTCTCGCCGTGCTTGCCGGCGCCCAGGCCGAAGCGCTCGGCCAGCGCTTCATCGGCTTCGGGTGGGATCAGGTCGTACCTTTCCAGTTTTTCCGAGCGCGTGGCCCCGTTTTCGTAGGCCACGCGGTTTTCGCTTGCATGATCGCGGCTCTGCTTCATCATTATCTCTGCTTGCACGCTTGCCGTCGAACTGGGCGGCAATGTCGAATTCGTCATCTCCGTCGGGGATGAGCATGACTGCACCTCAGACTAGCTGGCGGCAGCGCTTGAACGACGTTTGCCAGATGGTGTCGTAGTAGCCCTCACAATCCGTGTGAGTCTCGGCGGGAATGATTGGGGGCTTGGGCTTGGGCGGGGCAAGGTCGGCGTGCGGCATCGCGTGCAGCACGATCAGTAGTAGCCAGGTCAGCATTTGTACAACCTGCCGTTGAACCATGCTTTGCCGTCGCGAATTCTGACCGGCACCGGCCACCACTCATTGCTCTGCCGGTAGATAACGCAGATGCCCTGCCGGTGATTGAGATACTTCGGCTCGGAGAAGGGAACGCCGGAGTAAATATCGCTGCCGCGCTCGGGTTCGCCGATTAGCGAGAGATTGCCGTTTTCGATGCCGAAGAAATCACGGCCCAACGCCCGCTTCCAGATCAGCGCCAGCCGTTCACAGTGCCCCACAACCACCGAGCACATGCGCTCCTGCATCAGTGCGGTCGCGCCGTACCCGGCATTCTTGCGGGTGATGTAGCCGTGTTCAACCCAGACGTTATCGTGCGGGGCCAGCGAGGGGTGCAGCCATGAGCCTTTGGGATAGCGCCCGCTCCAAGCGATACCCAAGTCGTTGAGCCGAAGCAATGAATGAATCGAGACGCTGTCGCGCACGTCGCCCAAGTCGAGCAGCTTGACGAGTTTCTCATCGCGCTCCAGCGCCCGGCGCACCCGCCATTCGTGATTGCCTTCGTTGAAAATCGCGCGCTTGGGCTTGATGCGCTTCTGTGCCAGCTTCAGCAGCTCCCGCTGGCGCTCCAGCTCCTCGCTCAGCCCCCAGTCCATGTCGGGGCGGTCGCTGCCGACTGCGGGATATTTGGAGAGCGACCGGTAGTCGCCCCAATCGCCGTTATAAACTAGGCAGCCGAGCTTCGCGTCCTCGAAGACCTGCAGCGCGACCTCGAACGCCTGCGGGTCGTGGTAGGGAATCTGCTGGTCATTCCAGATACCGAATGTCTCACAAGCCATGCTTTCTGCGCTCCTGCATCAGTAACCGCTGCTTGAGCCGTACTTCAGGGAGCCGACGATAGAGATGAAACCAGATTCGCCCGTTTTCGCTGCGCCGCCACTTGGCCGTGCGGGCGCGTCCGCGCGGACTGCGGTTGTAGCGGCGGTGAACTGATTTGCCCTTGAGACTGGCCTCGTAGCGGCGCTTGGCGGCTTTACCTTTGGCGGTGCGCCGGTATTTGCGCCGCGCGGCGCGCAGCTGCTGGCGGCGGCGTTCGCTCAGGATTCGGGGGCGCGGGCCGTCAGGTTCGGTTTGATACTCGCGCCCCTCCCCGGCGGGGACCTTATTTGATTTGGCTAAGCGCATCTAGGACAGCGGCGCGGGTGGCCACAATTTTGGCGACGCGATGGCGCTCGGCATCGATCTTGGCCTGTATATCCGCTGATGCAATCGGCCCCATAATGGGCTGATCCACGGCCCCGAACGTAACCCGGTGCTCGTATTCGTAGCTGCCATGCTTGGCCTTGATCGCTACGACTGGATGCTTTTCCTCATCACTGAGATCGATGAGGGTCACCTCGACATTCTGGATTTGCTTCTTGTCTCCAATGGGCTTCATAGGACTTTGCTGTTATGCGCAAACCTGCCATTCGCCAGTAGGTAGTTCTGCTCCCCCGGCTCCTCGGCGCGGACGTGGAGGTTGTAAAGCTTGTCAGCAAGTAACTTCAGCGGTCCGGGAAAAACGCTGCGCGCCGGTATCCAGGCATCGCCGTCGCAGATTAAATGATCCGGCGTAACGAATTCTCCGTCGCCCATCGCCAGCACCTGCCAAGAACGCTCCTCATGAACAATCAGGTCGGCGAGCCTTGGGCCACGCTTCGTGATCACCGCGCATACCTGCTCTAGCTCGTCGAACCGTTTGATACCGCTGGGAGTGACCACCCTGGTATTTCCGCTGAAGCAGCCGCCGCCGCTCCCTCCGCCGCCTGTCGGTGGACCCGCAGCCGCCGGAGTGGTAATCACATCTACATACACATTGGCTGACGAGGAGACGACCGTGTCGAAGCTGGTGGTGGCAAGGTAAGTGACTGCACCGCCACGAAAAAACGGGTCTACGCAATACACGTAGTACCGCGTCGTATATGCCAGACCGGTAATTGACCCCGAGTTATAGCCCACCGTGCCGAAGCCAAACCGCATGTTGAAGGCTGCAATACTGATGGTCGCGTTCGACCCGGCGTCGCTCGCGGTCACGGGTGAACCACCAACCAGGGCCGAGCTGCGATTCGCAGCACTTACGGGTTGTAATGTCTTTTGTGGCTGCAGCGCGACTGCGAGGTTGGGCACGCTTAGGGTGGGAGCGGCGGGCTGCGATTCCTCTTCCGATGTCGACCAGGCGTAGACGTTTGCATCCGACTCGCGCAGCGTCAGATCAACCGCGAGAATCGGATTGCCTTGGGCGTCCCTGTCGGGCGTCCATGCTGCCTCGGCGACTTCGAAGGTCTTGTTGGTCCAGCCAAATCGCGAATGCGTTACCCGCACCGTGTCGGGCGGACTCAGCTGATAGGCGGTCAGGCGGCAGCGACATTTGACCGTGATCTGGCGCCGGACGCGCTCCAGCTGAATTTTCGAGAGCCTCTGAGCGGTAGGAATGCTGGTGGTGAATGGATATTCGACGTCTCGCCATATGCGCTCGCCGCCATCTTCGGCCAGGTACGCATCCGAACCGTAACCGCGTGCAGTACTTTGATAGTAGGGCGGAAAATCAGAAGCCTGGTAGGAATTCGCCGGGCTTACAATCATGCCTTTGACGCCGTTGAAAATGTCGCGCCGCGATATGCGCGTTTCAACGCTCAGCGGCCCATGAAAGTCATCGTCGGTTAGCGTGACAGTTGGCGAGCGCCATGCAGCGCCGTACAGCGACCACTTGCCGCCGGAGTAAACAAGCTGCCCAGCGCCGGCCGAGAGCAGAGATGGAATAATGCTCCCGGGCGTGGCGCTCGTCTCAAACATGCCGTTTGCGGTGTACCGCTTTTCCGATCCGCCGCCGGCCAAGCTCACGTCCTCGTCGGAGAGATTAGCCGCCGCATCGAAGCTGCTATCGTCGATTTCGCTCGCCGTCGCGCCCAATCCGTATGTGGTGTCGGTGATATAGTCCCGCACCGCAAGCGCCCAGTTGCGCGAATACGCGGTGCTCGCGGTTCGGTGGTCGAACAGCTTCCTTCCTTTAATGTCCCAGCGAATCTCGGGCAGGCCATTCGGAAAGAGATCGGCGCTCCACTTCAGCCGCACATAGCTGTGCGCATGCCCCTTGCCGAGGTGATTATTCGTCCACTTCCCGCCGCTGTCCGAGACCAAGCTGGAATATGCTGCCGGGCTAGTGGTGCCCAGACGTTTCTCCCAATGCACGTATCCGGCATATTTGCCCGTCGCGTCGCCGGAACCGTCAACTGGAACCTCTTCCAGCCCCGCATCGTTGACGAAGTACATCTTCGGGATGTCCTCGATCTCGCCAGAGCAGTGCACGAACACCATATGGATGAACTCGTTGCTTGCGCCGGTCAGCTGGACATATACGAGGATGCCCCCATAGCGACCTTCGCCGTAGATGACGCGCCACGGGGCGACGGTCTGGCGAATGTTTAGTTGCCTTGTCTGTGCGTCCTGCGCGAAGCTGGGCAGGTGGGGTTTTTTTTGCAGCAGCCCGATTGCGCTATTAGCCAGTGTCGTCAGCGAGCCAATTACTAGCGTTGTGCCCAGTGTGCTGGCGAATAGGGGCACAAAGACGGAGGGCAGCAGGTAACTTCCGACCGAAGCCAGCCCTAAGATTGCCGCTGCTACAAACGCCGGCATCTACGGCAACCTCCAGGCCGCGATGCATTGCTCAAGCGGAGCGCGGAGCAAGCCCTCCGGTCCAGGCCCGATGGCGCGCATGCCGTCGAGATCCACTATTCCCAGCGCCGGTCGCTTGCCGAAATCGACGAGCACCGGATCGCCTCTCCGGGCAAGCCGCACCTGGATCGGTTCGAGTTTGAACTCTGCCGCCACCCCGTTTGCAACTCTAGCTAGCCCGCCGCGCATCAATCTGGCGGCCTCGCCGGAATTCGAATAGCGACCACGAAAATTCGCCGCCATATCGACGCCGGTCATCGCGAGAATCGCATCGCAGCAGAAGAGCGCGCAGTCATGGACGCCCCAGCTGAAGGCGCAGTCTTCCCGGCTCGCGATAAATTCAGCAAGCTTTTCCGGCCAATCTTCGCGTCTCATTTATCCGCCGCCAGGCGCGGCTTTTAGGTTGTGAGCGACAATGCCATTGGCGAGGTAGTAGTGGCGCTCGTCGGCGGTGAAGGTGCGGACATGGAGGTTGTAGACCGGACCGCAATGCACTGCCGACACCAGGAAGCGGTCCCGTGCCGGGTGGAAACTCCCGTCGATCCTGATCAGATGATCGGGCGTCACCAGCTCGCCATCTCCCATGTCCAGCATTTCGCGAATCGCCGGCTCGTGCACAATCAACTCGGCAATCCGCAGCCCGGCATCCGTAAGGACCACCGAAAGCCTGCCTAGATTGTCAAAAGCGACAGGACCAGCCAGCGTCAGCACGCGCGTATTACCGCTGAAGCATGTGCCAACATTATTGTCCGGATTCTCGCTCCCGAGCGCGCCGGCCATCTGGTTGCCCTTGCCCCAAATGCCGTTCCAGTCCGCAAGCGACGGCACGTACTCGAAGAATTTGTCGCCGGGATACAGTTGCTGCTGATCTTTGTCGGTGTAGCGGCGCTCCCGCGCACGCTGCAGATCGACCATGCGATTTTCGACCGTGATGGAAATGGTCGCGGTCTGCCCGTTTTCCTGGATCGTCGGGACATCCATCAGGCCCTGAAATGTCAGGTATGGATCAGCGATCACCGCACCTGACTCCGACAGGCAGCCGAACCACACCTTCACCGGGTAGTTCGGCCGCACCTCGCCAAGCACCTTGCTCACGAGCGAGGAAGGGATGCCGGAGAGCGATATGACGATATTGTCGGCGCGGACCTCGGTAGTCTCTGGCGCGGGCGAAATCGAACCGAGATGCCCTATCCCGGTCCAAGTATGCCCGTTCCAATCGATCGGCGTGACGTCTGACCAGACATAAATGGTCCCACTTGTGAACTCTGCTTCCAGGAAAATGCGCGGGCGGATATTGGCCTTCGCGAGTTCGGCAATCATCGCGGAGGTAAGCGCGTGCGGCATCAGTACGCCTCCATGGCCTCGAAGCTGATGCCGAAGTGCTGCGCCTCCGACAGATCCCAGTTCACAGGCCCGACGACGCGGAATTGCCCAACCGGATTATTGTAGATAATCGGAGACATTTCCGGGATGGGCTTGCGGGCGGCGGGGAACATTTCAATAATGCCGACGCTTCCGCTATCAGTAGTGACGTCCTGGTAGGTGACTTTGTGGAGGAAGGAGTCGTGCTGCAAGCTGTAAACCTGCGCGCCCCAGATGTCGATAGCGCCGTCAGCCGCCACCCAGCTGTTGCCTGCGCCGACCGAGAATCGCAGGGATGTCACCCCCGATCCCGGCGTCGCCGTAACGCTAAATTGCTGCCATGCCGTCGTCAGATTGCAAGCTGTGCTTGCGACCGCCACAAAGGACTGATCCACAATGTAGATGTTGATCGATGGCGTACCGCTTGCGGCTTTAAGCCATACCTTTCCTATGAACGTGACGCCGGCGATGCGAGTCGGCGTGAAGATCTGTGAGACCCAAGCGTCGGTCGCTCCGCCGTCTGGCGTGACTCGCTCTGCTGCGCTAGTTCCAATTGGATCGACAATCGCGTCGGCGGCGCCCTTTGTAGCCTGCTGCGTGACCCACGAGGATTGGTCGATACTAAATGGATCAACGAGCTGGTTACGGCAAATCTGTATCCAATCACCGCGCTTGAGCACCGTTGTACTCAGTGGCCAATTGCGCGTAGATATGCTGCGGCCGGTCTGGGTTGTCACTGAAGCCTTCCATGTATGCGGAGAGCCCGACGCGCTTCCGCGGGGCGAGCGCTCGCCCGGAGGAACCGGAAGCATGATGCTGTCATTCCTGGCGGCCAACAGGCACGCGATCCAGTCCTGCGCCTCGGCCCGCGTCATCGGCGGAAGCTGTGCCGAAACGCGCATGGGTTTGTCGCCCCAGTCATAGCTCTGCTGGGCGCCGGAGAATTCGCCCATGCTCATGCCAACGAGGGGCTCACATGAATAGGTCAGCCGCTTAAAGCCGGGGGTTGACGGAAGAGTTAACGGATAAGCAATTGCCATCTGGTAACCTGCTGACGGTTACGATCGAGCACTTGACTCTTCTGGATTAAGTACTAGAATTGCTGGCCGAATTGCGGAGGTTGCATGAAATCTCTAACAATTGCCGTTTGCCTGCTGGCCATGGCCATCCCGGCAACGGCCAAGCCCAAGCCGAAGGTCCAGAAGTTCAACGCAAACTGCGCCGACGTGTGGGAAGCCGCGAAGATTGCGGTTCAGGAGCATTACGACGTGCTCACGCTAAATGACCAAACCCGCTCCGGTTCATTTACGACGGGAAGCATTTGGACCGGCGTTCGCCCGCTGACCTTTTCGCTTCGTGATAGCGGGCCTATTTCCACCCTCACATCAGAAACTGGTTGTGAAGTCTCGGTCACTGGGCACTTTTCCGGCTTGATCCACAATGACAAGGCGGCCTTTTTCAACCGCTTATCTGTTGCTCTACAGTCGTATACATGGGGCAAAAGCACGGCTGCCAAGTCCAGCGAGGCGAAATGAACGCCATACGAGTCGGCTTACTTGTACTCCTTGCGGTGTCTGGCTGCTTTGCATGGTTCTCGGCCCGCAGTTT
>DASRGM010000077.1:0-13593 GCA_035651035.1 Terriglobales bacterium | reverse complement strand
TCACTGCCCGTTTAATTTTTGCGCCCGCGTGGCTCGTGGTGATTTTTGCGATTTGTATCAATATCGCAGCCCAGTTGGGCGATCTAGTGGAGTCCTCGATGAAACGGGGTGCTGAACTGAAGGATTCCGGATCTCTCCTGCCCGGCCATGGTGGAGTGCTTGATCGTATTGACGCACTACTTTTCGCAGCTCCTGTGGCGCTCCTGTTTTATGCCTTGGGAGATATTTCGAACTACCTCGCATTGCAAAATTACTGACGAATTGAAGCCCGCAGGGCGGCACAAGCTTAGCCCAGCGCGTGAGCGCTGGGTACGATGCCGTTATCTGTTCCGAGCCCCTTCAGGGGCGACACAAAACATCCGCACCGTCAAAACCGTGCCGTCCCTGACGGGACTCACGCTCGTAACGTCCGCGTGACCCAGCACTCACGTGCTGGGCTACGATTGTGCCGCCCTGCGGGCTTTCGTCTGCTTGCTTCGCGCACGTTCCATTTTTCGGCGCACATCGATGGGCTGCGCACGGACAGCAGGTCCCTCCACTCGGGCTGAAGCCCTCGGTCGGGATGACAACCTCATTTCATTCTCCGCGGCCCATCACGTGCTGGGCTACGATTGTGCCGCCCTGCGGGCTTTCGTCTGCTTGCTTCGCGCACGTTCTATTTTTCGGCGCGCATCGATGGGCTGCGCACGGACAGCAGGTCCCTCCACTCGGGCTGAAGCCCTCGGTCGGGATGCTACTTCATTTCATTCTCCGCGCCCCATAACGTCGGGATGACAATTCGTTGAGAGTGCATCTGAGACGCGGACCTGAAGGTCCGCTCTACCTGATCCCAGCCCGACCGCAGGTTCATGGGATACTACATTGAGAAGCATGAAACGCATCGCCATCCTCGGCTCGACCGGCTCCATCGGCCGCAGCACGCTCAGCATCGTCGAAAGCTTTCCTGATCGCTTCTCGGTTGTCTCAATGGCAGCCGGCAACAACGTCGAGCTCGCCTTCGAGCAGGCCCGGCGCTGGCGTCCTGAGATCATCTCGGTCGCCACCCCCGATGCCGCCGGGCAGCTCTTCGAGAAGCTGAAGAATGCCGGCCTGAGCGGTGACGTTGAGGTGATGCACGGTCCGGCCGGAACCGTGAAGGTCTCGACCCATCCCGACGCCGACTTCGTCGTCAGCGCGATCGTCGGCGTCGCCGGACTGGAAGCTACCTACGAAGCCGTGAAGGCCGGCAAGACCGTGGGCCTTGCGAACAAGGAGTGTCTCGTCGCCGCCGGCGATCTCATCACCGCCGAGGCCCGCCGCCAGGGCAAGCCGCTGCTGCCCATCGACAGCGAGCACAACGCCATTCACCAGTGCATGCGCGGCGGACGCCGCAACGAGGTACATCGCATCTGGCTGACCGCCTCGGGAGGTCCATTTTTTCATACCCCGGCGAGCGAGTTCTCCAAAATTACGGTGGCGCAGGCGCTCAACCATCCCACATGGAAGATGGGCAAGCGCATTACGATCGATTCGGCCACGCTGATGAACAAGGGCTTCGAGGTAATCGAGGCTTGCCGTCTCTTCGACCTGCCGCCTGATCACATCAGCGTGTTGGTTCATCCCCAGAGCACGATCCACTCGATGGTCGAGTTCATCGATGGCAGCCTGCTTGCTCAATTGTCCGTAACCGATATGCGGTTACCAATTCTCTACGCGCTTACGTATCCGGATCGAATTCATTCCGAGCTGCGCTACCCTGTGAGCGAGTTGCGGCGGCTGGACTTCGCCCCGCCCGATCTGGAAAAGTTCCCCTGCTTACGTTTGGCCTACGAAGCAGTCGAAGCGGGAGGAGGAAAGACGATTGCCCTGAACGCCGCCGATGAAGTAGCGGTCTCGGCGTTCCTGGAGGGCGGCATTGGATTTCCGGAGATTGCGGCTACAATAAAGACGGTAGTCGGTGAAACGCCCGCCCGGATACCAGAATCTATACATGAGGTCCTGCAAGTAGACGCCGATGCGCGGCAGCGCGCGGCGCGAGTACTTAGTATTCAGCCTTCAGCACTCAGCCGTTGAAGAGGCTCTCAGTAGAACGATATCTATGGAATCATTCGTCATTGCCGTGGTCTCGATGGCCGTGGTGCTCGGCATCATGATTTTGGTGCACGAGCTCGGCCACTTCGCCGCTGCCAAGTTCTTCAAAGTCCGGGTCAACACCTTTTCCATCGGCTTCGGCAAGCGCCTGGTGGGATTCCGTTATGGGGATACCGACTATCGCATCAGCGCTTTGCCGTTGGGCGGCTACGTGAAAATGGCCGGCGAGAGCCCGCTGGAGGACCGTACCGGCGGCCCCGAAGAATTCATGTCGCATCCGCGCTGGCAGCGGTTCGTCATTGCCATAGCCGGGCCGACCATGAATATCGTGCTCGCGATCGCACTGCTCACTGTCGTCTACATGGTGCACTATGAGCGGCCCGAGTTCTTCGACCAGCCGGCGGTGATCGGCTGGGTGCTCGAGAACTCTCCCGCGGCGGCGGCTGGCATCCAGCAGGGCGATCGTATCGTGCGCATCGATGGAACGCAGAATCCCAGCTGGGAAGATGTGCTGCTGGATGTAATGAGCAGTCCCCGCCAGCCGATCGATGTCACGGTGCAGCGCGGCACTCGCTTTCTGGAAAAGCAGGTCCGGCCCGAGCTCGATCCCACGGATGAATACGGCAGCGTGGGTTGGCAGCCGGAGCAGACCGTCGCCGTCACCGAACTCGTGCCCAACATGCCTGCCGCGGCGGCGGGCATCCAAGTCAACGATCACGTCCTGGCCATCAATGGCTTTCCGATGCGTTCGGTGCTGGCCATCATTCATTACCTGCAGGACAACAAGGACAAGCCGGTCAAAGTTACCGTCGAGCGCGGCGGCAAGCAGCTCGACTACACCATGGCGCCGCAGCTCACCCAGGAAGGCGGCCAGAAATCCTACAAAGTGGGATTCGTCATCGCCGGCCGCACTCGCGTGGAGCAGTTGCCGTTCGCCAAGGCGTTTACCGTCTCCCTGCAGGAGAACAAGCGCTACTCCGTGCTGATCGTCGACCTGGTGCGCAAGATGCTCGAGCACAAGGCATCGATCAAGCAGATGGAAGGTCCCATCGGCATCGCGCGCGCCTCCGGAGACGCGGCGCAACAGCCCGGCTGGACGCCGCTGCTGAGCCTGATGGCGATGATCAGCCTGAACCTCGGCATCTTCAACCTGCTTCCCATCCCTATCCTCGACGGCGGCATGATTCTGCTGCTGATCATCGAGGGCATAATGCGGCACGATATCAGCATCCACATCAAGGAGCGCATCTATCAGACCGCGTTCGTCTTCATCGTGCTGTTCGCCGCGGTTGTCATTTACAACGACTTGATGAAGGCGCTGCCTGGGCTGGCGCAGCGAATGCCCTGACGACGGAGAGGGTGAGCGCACGCCGTTGTCCAGTGCGCACATCCTCTGGCCTTTCACGACCAGGGCGCCAGTACGGCCTTCCGTAACGCACGCACCGTTCCCTCACTTCGGACTTGCGGCTGTGGCTGTTTGCGCTGGAGTCGCAGCGCCTCGCTTTAGTGTCACCACGTTCTGCAATAGCGGCCGCGCATCTTCTTCCCCGTCTGCGATCGCCTTCAGCAGCAGCTTTTCGGCTTGGTCATAATCGTGAGCTGTCTGCGAGCCATGCATATACAGCATCGCCTCGCTCACCAAGGCCCGCGCCAGCCCTTGCTCGGCGGCCTTGGCGAACCAGCGCATGGCCTCCGCCTCGTCCTTCTGTACTCCAGTGCCCAACGCGTACATTGTGCCCAGGTTTTTTTCGGCGATAGCAAAGCCTTGCTCGGCTGACTTGCGGTACCACAACATTGCCTCGCCATAGTCCTGCACGACGCCTTCCCCGTAGTTGTACATGTAGCCGATATTGCTCTGCGCCTGGGCATCGCCCTGGCGCGCCGCAATCTCGAACCACTTCGCCGCCTCCGCCGGATTGCGCTCTACACCGCGGCCGTCGAGATAAAACCTGCCCAGATTGCACTGCGCCGGCGCGTAGCCCTGCGCCGCGGCTTTGCGGTACCACAATGCCGCGCTGGCAAAGTCGCGTACTGTGCCGCGGCCCTCTTCGTACATAAGTCCAAGATGATGCTGCACCTCGGCGCTGCCCTGCTCGGCTGCACGCTCGTACCACCTCAAGGCTCGCGCCAGGTCCTGCGAGACCCGGATGCCCTGCTCGTAGGCAACGCCCATCATGACCTGTGCACCGGCATCGCCCTTGCGGGCGTGCTCCTCCAGCTGCCGGAATTCGTTTTCGTTAAGCTTTGTGAGCTGCTGCTTGGCGGTGGTGGCGGCTTGTGTCGTGCCGGCACTCAGCAGCGCAAGAAAGGACATTGACAACAACCAACGCGCCGCGAGCCTTTGGACGCGCCACTCCGGCATACTCGCCCCCTGCAACGCCAGGCGGGAGCTCTGGCGTAAATTGGCGCGAGTGTAGTCCTCGGTAGGCGTGAGTTAAAGAGAAAAGTGCGAACGCTTTGAAGCCAACCATCGCCGACGTGGCCCAGTGCGATACCTCTCCTCTGTCAAACTGCTTGAGCAACCTTGTGCCGCAGCTCTCATCTCATTGAAAAGTCCCGTTCTCTAAGGCCTTCATGTACGATGATCTCAGCTTCCGGGGGAACTGTGGTCTGCAGCAGTTGCGGATTTGACAATCAGTCCGGCATGCGTTTTTGCGGCATGTGCGGCATACCGCTGCCGCAGCGGCCCATCACGGCGCCGGGTGCGCAAAGTACGCTGAATTTCACCCGCGTGCCGGTTGATCCTCGCGCGATACGCGAAACCGGCACGACTTATCACGACCTCGCAAGCACGTCGGCTGAGACACCAGCGGAGCCGGCGAAGCCTTCCGCTGCCTCCACCACTTCAGATCGCGAAGCGACCGCCGCGAACAGCAATCTTCCATCGAGCACGACTTCCTCGGCTGAGGACGTACAGACTAAAGAACTAGTTCCAAATGTCCCACTGGACGAGTACGTCAGCAAGTTTCGCTACGATCCCCCGAACGACCCGGCGGAGATCACCATGCGCGGTGACGCCCATGTCGCTGCGGCGGAGCTCGAGCCTTCGCAGCAGCCATCGGCTCCGGTGAGCGCTGCGGTTGAGGACGCGGTCAGCTCCCGCAACGCAGTTGAATCGCACCCGTCCCCCGAGACTGCATCCGTCGTTACCCCAGCCGAGGACGTGGACCAGCGTCTCGGGATCGAGCCGGAGTCCTCGACCGAGGGCCACATCGCGCGCCCGCGTTTCCTCGACATCAATCAGCCGACTCCCGAAACGCGGGCCGATCCGGCGAAGGAGATCCTGCCGGCCAACTCGGGCACCTCGACCATTGCCGGACCATCGTTCCTGGGCCTGAACGAGGGCCCACAGAGCTGGGCGGACGCCATTGGCGTCGAGCAGGGAGACTACGCGCCGCGCAATTACCACCTGAGATTGTGGTTTGCCCTCGCCATCCTGCTGGTCTTTGCCGTCTTGGGTTACAAGGAGTGGCGCGCGCAAGTCAACCAGAACGAAAGCGGCCCGGTTGAGGTGGTCCGAACCAAACTCAACGGTTGGAAGGAAGCCGCGTTGGCACGCATGGGGCCGCCGGCGGTCAACACTGATAGCAGCAATTCCAAGCCCGCCATTCAGGTTGTGCCGCAAGCCCAGCCTCAGCCGCCGCAGCAGCAGAACACGCCGCCAGCCGATGCTACTGCTAACCCTGCATCGGGTGCGCCGGCTCAGCCGTCTCAGAATGCCGAGCCCGCCCCAGGAAAGAGCGAATCGACGCCGAGCAACACGCCGGCCCAGAACGACACAGCGGAGGCGCCCGCGCCGGAGCAGCCGAAGGAAGCGGCTGCCGCAAATCACACCCAGCCCGCTCCGGCGCAGCCAACAGCGCAGCCGAAGCCTGCGCTTAAACGGCAACCCGACACCAGCGCGGCGCGCGAGGCAGCAAACGCAGCTCCGGGCGCCGACGAAATGTCCAGGGCGAAGAACGCCAGCGATTCGGCCGCCGCAGCAGCATGGCTGTGGAAGGCCACAGCCAAAGGCAATCCCGACGCTCCCGTGCAGCTGGCCAATATGTACATCAATGGCGAAGGCGTCCCGCGCAGCTGCGAGCAGGCCATGGTGCTGCTGAAGACCGCGGCAGCGAAGGAAAACGCGCTGGCACGCAACCGTCTGGGCTTCATGTACTCCACCGGCACCTGCGTGCCGCGCAATCGTGTCGAAGCCTATCGCTGGCTTAGCTCGGCGCTGGCCGCCAATCCTAAGAGCGAGTGGGCGCAGCAGAACCGCGATCTGCTCTGGCAACAGATGAATCCTGAAGAACGCGCCATGGCGCAGCGCTATCGTTGACGCAGCTTCGGGTCAGCTCACGATGCCCGTGGTTTTCTGTCACTGCGCCTTTGTCCCAGCGCGATAAAATATCAAATGCGCGGATTTCTTGGCGCCCAGCGCTGCGCAAACCTGCCGAAGGACGGAATCATGATCAATAACGCTATGGAGCGCCCGCTCGCAGAAGCCGATCCGCAAATCGCAGAGGCCATTGAAAATGAGGAGCGCCGCCAGCACGAAGGGTTGGAACTGATTGCCTCCGAAAACTTCGTCAGCGAAGCCGTGCTGGAGGCCGCGGGATCGGTCTTTACCAACAAGTACGCCGAGGGCTATCCCGGCAAGCGCTACTACGGTGGATGCGAGTTCGCCGACGTCGTCGAGAACCTGGCGCGCGATCGCGCCAAGCAGCTCTTCGGCGCCGAGCACGCCAATGTGCAGCCCCACTCCGGCTCAACCGCGAACATGGCCGCGTACGCCGCGGTCATCAAGCCAGGCGACACCGTGCTGGGCCTGAACCTGGCTCACGGCGGCCACCTCACGCATGGTCATCCGTTGAACTTCTCCGGCAAGACCTACAAGATCGTTCCTTACGGCGTTACGCGCGAGACTGAGACCATCGACTACGGCGAACTGGAGCAGCTTGCCGAGCGCGAACGTCCCAAGCTGATCATCGGCGGGGGCAGCGCCTATCCACGCATCATCGACTTCGCGCGCATGCGCAAGATTGCCGACAAGGTGGACGCGATCTACCTCGTCGACATGGCGCATTTCGCTGGACTCGTCGCGGGTGGCGCGCATCCTTCACCGGTACCGCATGCGCAGATCGTCACCTCGACCACGCATAAGACGCTGCGCGGCCCGCGCGCCGGACTGATTCTTTCCAAAGCCGAATACGCAGCGCCCATCGATAAAGTTGTCTTCCCCGGAATGCAGGGCGGCCCGCTGGTACACATCATGGCCGCAAAAGCCGTGTGCTTCCAGGAGGCCATGCAGGCGAGTTTCAAAGACTACGCGCGGCAGGTCGTAGCTAACGCCAAGGTCCTGGCACAGACCCTCGCAGACGAAGGCTTCCACATCGTCTCCGGTGGAACGGACACGCACCTGATGCTGGTCAACGTCTTCGCCAAAGGCATGCTGGGCAGCGACGCCGAGAACGCCCTGCACGAGGCCGGCATCACCGTCAACAAGAACGCAATTCCATTCGACACCAATCCGCCGCTGAAGCCCAGCGGCATCCGCCTCGGCACGCCCGCGCTCACCACGCGCGGCATGAAGGAAGGCGAGATGCGTCAGGTGGCCAAGTGGATTGCCGAAGCGCTACAGAACCGCACCGACAAGACTGTACTCTCGCGAATCCGGCGCGAGGTGCTGGAGCTGGCAGAAGCCTTCCCGCTTTATGCCTCGCGGCGTGCGAAGCACGCGGAGGCCGTCAGAGCGTAGTCCGAATCCCGCACGCTGCGGAATGACTGTTGCAAGGGACGAGCGTGCGGTTGCATTCTGCGAAGATCCCGGCACTTCCCCGGGGAACGTGCTGTTCTGTTCCTATCCGGGGGAATAGCATCGGAGCCGGAGCATGCTATGTTGCCTTCGACGAGAGTCGCGTCCGCACTGGTAGTCACGACACTGCTGCGATAAAGGGCATTACCGCGAGAGGTCGCCTGGCCTGCGCAGATTGCCGGAAGTCGTCTCGGAAATGAATTTCCATGTATCAGGGTACGACTTTAAGTCATGCCGAAACCGCGAGCTAGAGAGTCGGGGCTTTAGCCCCTGCATGCGGTTTGCCGGGGTAAGAGCCCACCTGTGTTCATGATAATCATCGGCACGGCTCAAGCCGCGCCCTCATATAAACCCATTTATGAGATCCGTTGTAGCTACGGTTTGTGTTCTCATTGCGTACTCAGTTGCAAGCCTTGCGCAATTGCAGGTCCAGACTGGCCCAATCACCGAACCGCACGGGCAGGACGAGCCAATTTCGGCAGTGGCCAAAGGAGCGGCGGCGATCACGACGACGCGCTCGAAGTGCACGACCCGGCTGAGCGTCAACGCAGACGCTCTGTTCCAGCCCCATCGCTGGACGCTGAATCCCGACGCCCCGGAAACGCTGGACGCGCTCGGCCCGAAGATCGTACAAGCGGGAAAATACCCTGCGCACATCGTCGCTTACACAGACGCGTCCGATTCGGAAGCTGAGAACCGCGATGTGAGTCAGCGGCGCGCGCTCACCGTGCGCACCTGGCTGATCAATCATC
Source organism: Terriglobales bacterium (assembly GCA_035651035.1). Classification (GTDB taxonomy): domain Bacteria; phylum Acidobacteriota; class Terriglobia; order Terriglobales; family Acidobacteriaceae; genus Bog-257. The sequence continues at coordinate 4,974 of DASRGM010000077.1, read as the reverse complement.
GCTTTGTGCCCGACGACATAAGCATTCAGAAGGACAACCCCGACAAGCCCGTTGCACCGGCCGAGAAATCAACTTCACGCGATGAACGCCCCCACAATAATGGCCTCGTCTCGGTGATCGTCGATACCTGCCCCTGACCGTGCCAAAGAATCACGACACTCGTGCCTATAATGCTCAGCATGGCGAAGCTATTTGCGGTGATGCTGAATCGCGGGCCGGCGTATAAGGCAGCTCTGTCCCTCGAGGATCAGGCAGAGTGGGCTGCGCACGCGAAATTCATGGACGCGCTCGTGAACGATGGACTTGTCGTCTTGGGAGGCGCGCTGGAGGGCACGAATGAAGTCCTGCTGATCTTTCGCGCGGGGTCCCCGGACGAGATTCGGCAGCGGCTCGCGCCCGATCCCTGGCATCGCACAGGCCTGCTGGAAATTGCGCGAATCATCCCCTGGACGCTGCGGTTGGGGAAACTGCCGTAATGCATGCAGCCGGCGCACTTGCGCCGGTCGCATTTTACTTTGAAGGGGGACGCCTTCAGGCGTGCCGAAAATTCCACCCCTGCGAAACTTCAGACAGCGATCGCCATACGCCGCGATTCCATCCCGTCCAGCGCATGCCACAACGATTGCGCGGCTCTCTCCGCAGCGTTCAAAGCCGCTTCCGCCTGCTCGGGATGAGCTGTCACTTCCGCGCTCAGCAGCTCCCGCCAGACGTGCGCGTGTTCGACGTCGGCAAACTGATGCAACGTGAAATATCCGCAGGTCTTCGCGTCTGCGCCATAGCGCTGTGTCAGACCGTCGGCCTTGCTCTTCGCAACCCGCGGAACCTGCGACTCGTACGCATAGAACGCGGCCAGCGCCTCGGCAGCCGAACCCTCGCGCGCGATGCGGCCAAAATCGGCGATCAGCTCGCGGACTCCGGCCAACGGCTTGCGCTGGCGAACCTCATCGCGATCGGCGCCCATGCCCTCGGCGAAATCCAGCCACAGCTCACTGTGCGCACGGCCGTCGATCTCCTCCTCGCATAAGTTGCGCAGCACGGCGCGGCGCACCTCGCCGTCCTCCAGTCGCGAGTGCAGCGCGCTCAGATAAGTAGGAAACGCGGCAACGTGGTGGTAGTAGTCCGAAGCGTATTCGCGCAGGTCATCGCGCGTAAGTTCGCCGGCAGTCCAAGCCTTGTAATACGGATGGCAAAGAAGATCGTAGCGGGCAATGCGCTCCTCGAGCGCAGCCAAGAAAGATTGCAGTTCCATCGTTCACCCCAATGTGAAGTTGGCCCAGGAAGTGACATCACTATACGGGACGGGACGGGCCTATCACAAGCATTCTACTGTTCGCGCAAGGCAATGATGGGGTCGACCTTTGCGGCGCGCGCCGCCGGAACCACGATGGCCACCAGCGCGATCACGAACAACAAAAGCGCGGTCGCGAGGAAGGTCGCAGCATCGGATGGTTTTACGCCAAACAGCATCGTATTGAGAGCCCGGGTCACAGCCAGAGCTCCGGCGGCGCCGCAGAGCAGGCCTGTAACGATAAGCGCCACTCCCTGTCGGGCAATCATGCGCACCACATCTTGCGGCCTGGCGCCCACGGCGATACGGATGCCGATCTCCTGCGTCCGTTGCGCGGCCACATATGAGATCACGCCATAGATGCCGATACTGGCCAGCAACAGGGCGAACACGGCGAAGCCGCTCAGCAGCATCATCAGCAGCCGTCTCCGTTGCAACGTTGCCGTAATGATTTCCTCCATCGTTTGCGCGCCATAGACCGCCTGCTCTGGATGGCCCTGCTGCAAACTTTGCCGAAGCGCGGCAAAGCCGGTGTGTGCTGCCGGGCTGAAGCGCACAGCATAATTCACGCCCGTCGCCGTAAGCTTCATCGCCGCATCCGGCAATTGCATGAACGGCCGGTAGAGTTCCGCCTGCAGGGGCATACTGGGGTCGGCGTCCAGTCCCCACTGCAACACGTGACGCACGACGCCCACGATCTCCACCGTTTCCTCGTCGGGCGTAACCAGCACGAGACGCTTGCCGATGGGATCCTCGTGCGGAAAGAACCTGCGCGCTAACGCTTCATCTATCACCACCACGTGCTGTCCGTGCTCGTTGTCCTGCTCGGTAAAAAAGCGCCCGCGAAGCAGTTCGGTGCCCATGGCTCTCAGGTATTCCGGCCCGACCACGTAATTGAGCGCCAAGTTCATCTGGTTCTGGCTGGCGGGCTTAGGCTGGCCGGCAATCCAAAAGACCACCTCATCATCCCCCGCCATAGGAAACGCACCCCACGAGATTGCCGCGGCTTCAACACCGGGCCTGGCATTCACCTCCCGATTGAGGTTGCGCAGCGCGGCGCGAATGGAATTGGCATCGGCATTCATCATGTTCGGCGGAAGCGTAACGCTGAAACTGACCAGGCCCTCGGGACGTAGTCCTGAATCGACGTTCCAAAGCGCGGCCAGGCTGCGCACCATGAGCCCGGCGCTGATCATCAGCACTAGGGCCATGGCCAACTCCGCAACCACAAACACGCGTTGCATCTTCGAGCTGCTTACACTGGTGCCGCGACTGCGATCGGCCAGCATTGCATTGACATCGCCCAGCGAAATGCGAAAGGCCGGAGCGAGTCCGAACAGAAATCCCGCAAATACCGACGCGACCGCCGTAAACAGCAGTACCTTCGCGTCGAGCCCAATGTTTCCGGTACGTGGCAGGCTGTCGGCCAGGAGCTTCAGGGCAGCATGCGTTCCCCAATACGCCAGAGCGAGGCCGAGCACCCCGCCCATCAGCGCCAACAGCAGGCTCTCCGTCAGCAGTTGCCAAACGAGACGCCCGCGTCCGGCGCCCAAAGCGACACGAATGCCGAACTCGTGCTGACGGGCAGTGGCGCGCGCCAGGAGAAGATTGGCAACGTTGCCACAGGCAATCAGCAGCACGACGCCAACCGCTCCCAATAAAATCAGCAGGAGCTGACGCACATTTCCGATGACCGCATCCTTCAAGGGAACCAGGTGCGCACCGATCCCGTGGTTCTTCTGCGGATACGCCGCTGCAAGGTTGGCGGTGACGCGCGTCATGTCGGCACGCGCCTGCTCCAGCGTGACACCCGGCTTGAGGCGTCCCAGGCCGCGAATTCCAAGTCCCGCGCCGCGGTCCATTAGCAGGTTGTTGCTCCACGAGCCAATGGGCACGTAAACATCGGCGGCTTGCATGCTCATGATGCCCGGCATTCTGCCGCCGGGAACAACGCCGATAATGGTGTAGTCGCGACCATCGAGCGTGATGCCTCGTCCCACAACGTCGCGCGATGCCCCGAATTTGCGTTGCCACAGCTCTTCGCTGAGCACCGCCGTGGGCGCTGCGCCGACCTCGTCCTCGCCGGGCGCAAATAGCCGGCCCAAAATCGGCTGCTGACCAAGCACGGGAAACAACCCGGCAGAGACCAGCTCCGCGGGCAACTCCTCGGCTTCGCCAATTCCGGTCAGGCTGTAGCTGGTCGCGCGGAATACGGCCATGGACTCAAAGGTGCGATTGTCCTTCTGCCAGTCCAGAAAGTTGGGATAGGAAACGGATCCGTTCTGAAAGTTCGGCTTGCTCGCACCCAAAGCTACCAGTTGCTCGGGATGCGGATAAGGCAATGGACTGAGAATGATGCCATTGAGAATGGAAAACATTGCCGTATTGGCGCCAATTCCCAGTCCCAGAGTGAGCACGGCAACCACTGTGAAAGTTGGGTTCTTGCGCAGCACGCGCAGGCCGTACATGACATCTTGCAGCAGTGTTTGCATGACAGCCCTCACTCTGGAGTTCCGGCGGAAATGACAAACAGTGCTGAGCAAATGGCGCGCCGCGGCTCAGATGCGGTAAGTGTCTGGCTTGATTGGTATAGTGTCGCGGGATGCCGGAGCTTGGGGTTAGCCGATCGTCCGAACCTGCGACTCGCTGTCCGCTGGCGGACGGGGGCTCCGCTAGAATAGTAGTTACTGGCATTGATTGCCGGCTCATCCTGGGGAAGTATCTTTGTCACTGCAATTCACCGAAAGCTACGACGTGGTGGTGGTCGGCGCCGGCCATGCCGGATGCGAGGCCGCGATGGCGGCGGCACGTATGGGGCTGCGCACCGCGCTGTACACGTTGAACGTCGATCTCATCGCACAGATGTCATGTAATCCCGCCGTCGGCGGCATCGCCAAGGGCCATCTCGTACGCGAAGTCGACGCGCTCGGCGGCATCATGGGTGAGGTGACCGATGCCGTCGGTATCCAGTTTCGTCTGCTGAATACTTCGCGCGGGCCGGCCGTGTGGTCGCCGCGCGCGCAGTGCGACAAGCAGCAATACCGGCTGAAGATGCGCGAAGTGCTCGAGTCGCAGCCGAACCTGTATGTGAAGCAAGCCGAAGTGGCGGAAATAGTGGTCAGTGACCAGTGGCCACTGACCACTGCTTCGCGCGCAGTCGGCGTGAAGCTCCGCGACGGTCGAACGGTGGGCGCGAAAGCCGTCATCATCACCACCGGCACGTTTCTCAACGGACTGATTCATTGCGGCGAGCAGCAGTATCCCGCCGGACGCAGCGGCGAGCCACCGGCCGTGCTTCTGGGCGAGGCGCTGAAGAAGCTGGGGCTTCGCGGATGCCGCTTGAAAACGGGTACGCCGCCGCGCCTCGACGGCCGCTCTATCGACTGGTCGCAATTCACCGTGCAGCCGGGGGACGACGATCCTACCCCGTTCAGCTTCCGCACCCGGCGCGTGGCGCATCACGATAAGCAGGTGCCGTGCTACATCGCGTTCACCACGCCGGAGACGCACCGCATCATCCGCGAGAATGTGCACCGCTCGCCGATGTACAGCGGACAGATTCAATCCATCGGTCCGCGCTACTGCCCATCCATTGAAGACAAGATCGTCAAGTTTCCCGACAAGGAAACGCACCAGCTCTTCCTCGAGCCAGAGGGACTGAACACGCACGAGATTTACATCAACGG
>DASRGM010000076.1:0-10049 GCA_035651035.1 Terriglobales bacterium | reverse complement strand
TGCCGACCGCAAACAGCATGGGGCTTCTGACCTCAATCATGATCAGCGCAAATCCCATCAGGATGCCGACGATGATCAGCGGCCACGCCATCTCGCCGCCCACGATGCCTTTGGCGAGCATGGCCATCAATCCGGCTTGCGGAGCGGGCAGCTGACGGTCGCCAAAACCCGTGCCGCCGCTGTTGAGGTTGGCCTGATTCAAGAGCAACAGCACCGGGAGCAGCGCAAAGCTGGCCGCGCCCACGCCGAGAAAATCGCCGATCTGCATTTTGGCGGGAGTGCCGCCGAGGATGTGGCCCACCTTGAGGTCCTGCAACATCTCTCCGGCTACGGCTGACGAGATGCAAACCACGGCCGCCACGCCCAGCACCGCGGCCACCCCGCTCATGCCGGAGACGCCGATGATCACCATCAGCAGCGCGCTGACCACCAGCGCTGCCAGCGTCAGGCCGGAGATGGGATTGTTCGACGAGCCGATCAGACCCACCAGGTTTCCCGAAACCGCCGCAAAGAAGAAGCCAATGATGATCATCACAATGGCCGCGACGATGCCGCCCTTCAGCACGCCGGCATAGCTGGTGTAGAGGGCGATCATGCAAAGCAGCACGACGAAGAGTCCGGCGAAGACAATCTTGCCGTTCAGGTCGCGCTCGGTGCGGGCCGTCGAGGCGTGCTGCGCGGCCGATTTCTTCAGGTCGGAGACAGCGCGCGCCATGCCGGAGGTGAGGCTCTTGCGCATGCGGAACAGCGTGTAGCAGGCGCCCACCAGCATGCCGCCGACCGCGATCGGCCGCACGATGAAGCTCCACACCGCGCCAGCCTGGTCAGCCCAGAACGAATTATTGGGCGTCATGACATTGGCGCCCGCTGGGGCGAATTGCGCGACCAGTGTCGGGCCGCCGAGAAACAGAATCAGCGGCACCAGCAGGCCCCAGGCGACCACGCCTCCGGCAAAGTTCAGCGACGCCAGCCGCGGCCCGATGATGTATCCCACGCCGAGGTATGCGGGACTGATCGCGGGCGCAGACCACGTCGTCGCGGCGCCGGCCGCCAGCTTCGGGGCCGTCGAACTCCGTCCCATGCGCACGAAGCTCTTGCCCAATTGGCCGACGTTCACGATGAAATCGCGGCTGGGGGTAAACAGGCTGAATTGCCCCAGCAGGTACACCAGCCCGCCGAAACCCATATTGGAGAACAGAATCTTGGCGGCACGGCTGCCCTGCTGGCCGGCTTTATGAATTTCTGAGGCGGCGACGGACTCGGGGAAAGGCAGCTCAGGGTCTTCCACCATGACGCGGCGCAGCAGCGTGACAAACAAAATGCCAAGCACGCCACCCACCAGCATCAGGATCGACGACTTCAGGTACGCGTGCTGGAAGTCGAATACCGGCCACGCGCCGGAAATGACGAATGCCGGGATGGTAAAGATCGCGCCCGCGGCCACCGATTCGCCGATGGAGCCGATGGTTCGCGTGATGTTTTCTTCCAGCAGCGAGCCGCGCATGATGCGCAGCACCGCCATGCCAATGACTGCCGCCGGGTAGGTCGCGGCGATCGTCATTCCCGCGCGCAGTCCGAGGTACGCATTGGCAGCGCCCAGAATTACGGTGAGCACAAGTCCGAGCAACACCGCGCGGAGAGTGAACTCCGGCATGGTTGTGTCGTCGGGAACGTAGGACCGAAACTTCTTGGTTGGTGCGGAAATGGTTGTGCTCATTGACCGGAGACCTCGCGCAGCTCGCAAAGTAGCACGCCAGCCGAGGCGCGCACAAGGGGGTGGAGGTAGGGCGGCCCTTCAGGGCCGCGTCATCGGAATTCGTTGTGCCTTCCGTTTGTGACGCTGCGATCGAGAGATCTCAGCGTCACAAACGCTGGGTTTTGATAAGCTGCTTGACGCGAGCCTGAAGGCTCGCTCTACCGGACAAACCTATGGACTACCTGCTCAAGACCGAGCCCTCCGAATATTCCTTCGCCGACCTGGAACGCGACAAGCAGACTATCTGGGACGGGGTGTCGAACCCCGTCGCGCTGAAGCATCTGCGCGAGATGAAGCCGGGCGAGCGCCTTATCATCTATGAAACCGGCGACCACAAGAGTGCGGTGGGAACGGCAGAGGTGGTCTCGGTCGATCCCTCCGACCCGAAGAACCCGCGAGTGAAGATCAAAGCCGGCAAGCCGCTGGCGAAATCCGTGTCGCTCGCCGACATCAAAGCCAATAAGCTATTCGCCGACTCACCTCTGGTGCGTCAGGGTAGGCTGTCAGTAGTGCCGCTGACGGCCGCGCAGTACAAGGCGCTAATGGATGGTGCGTAACGTAGCAGGCGTTTTCACCGAGCTCCAGCTGCAAAACCTAACCGACTATCCACCGCACTTCACCAGCAACAGGGTCACGTCATCATGTTGCGGGGCGTCGCCGGTGAAGCGGTCGAGGTCCGCCATGACGTTCTGCAGCAGCATCTGCGGCGCGAGCGCCACGCCGGAGTGCAGCATCACCATCAGGCGCTCCTCGCCGTATTCCTGCTGCGCATTGTTTTCCGCTTCGATGACGCCGTCGGTGAAGATGACCAGCCAGTCACCGGGATTGAGGGTCACCGTTTCCGAAAAATAGGGAGCGGCCTCCATGATGCCCAGCGGCACGCCCCCGGTCGCGAGCCGTTCAATGGCGCCCGTCTGCCGCCGCAGGATCGGATTGTTGTGGCCGGCATTCACGTACGTCAGGGTGCGCCTCGCGGGCGTGTACTCGGCGATGAAGGCCGTGGTGAAGCGCCGGCCGTTCTGGCTATTGCTGCAGGCGTACTGATTCATGCGGCTGACCAGCTCCGTAAGCGAACCAGGCGTCGCGCACAGCGTCTTCATGCTGGCCTGGAATGTGGCCATGAGCATGGCGGCGGGCACGCTCTTGCCGGCAACATCGGCAACCGCCATCAGGAAGGTTTCCCCCGCCGAGCTTGGCCGGGAAAAGACGTCGTAGTAATCGCCCGCCACGGTGTTCGCCGGACGCGTGGCGAAGGCGATCTCGAGCCCGAATACCGGCGGCGGGTTTGCGGGCAACAACCAGGTCTGAATCTCCTTCGCGATCTGCAGGTCGCGCTTCATCACCACGCGGTCCCCAACTTCCAGAACGAGCAGCGCGAACATCAGCAGCCCGCCCCAGAAGTGAAACTCGATGTTGAATGATGTGTGTCCCGCACGTCCCTCCCAGCCGATGCCGCCGCTGGGCAGGAAGATGAGCACCAGGGCAACCAGCAGCAACACGCGCCGCGCCGGCGAAAGCTTCTCGATCACTGCCCAGAAGAACTGGCCGGCAACGTTGAAGGCGTGACGGCCGCGGTTCACTCCGGCCACGCGCGTGGCGTCAATGTCTTTGGAGTAGAGCCGATAGCTGGAGCGGGCCTCGGTGCGAAACTGCCCCCAGAGCTGGTTGAGCTCCATGCCCTCGGTCACCCGCTGCCAAAAACGGTTGACGCGCCCAGAGAAGCGCTCGCGCCGGCGCGCCGCGACAGGTGGAGGAGGAGTAGTAGTAGACATGGTTCAGAGGATTAAAGAGGATTATAGAGGGACGGTGACCGGTCAGAAATCAGTGGTCAGTGGCCAGTGACTATTGGCCAGTGACTATTGGCCAGTGACTAGTGGCCAGTGACAAACCAGTGACTAGCGGGTAGTGAGTCCGGCTGGTGACGACGCCCACGATGCGGCTCTGGATATTCTTGTCCTGCGCGAAACAGCCTTTTAGCTCCAGCGGAAACGCGCTTCCCACACTGACCCCTGACCCCTGACCACTGACCACAGCCTTACTGCACTCGCTCCGGCCGGACCTGCTCATCCAGGAACGCCACCGACTGCACCCCGGAGACTTCGAAGCGCTTGCGGCAGCGAACGTTCTTGCAGGCAACCAGGTCATCGCGCCGGACCATGTAGGAGCGGGCTTTGGCAAACTTGGCGCGGTCACGCTCATCGGCACGGCCGGGCAGTTGGCGTACCTTGGTGCGCACCAGCCAGCCCAGTTCATACTCGTTGGACTGCTGGCAGTGAGGGCAAGTCAGCGTCGTCTTTCTGGTTTCCGGCCGCTCGTTGTAGAAATCCCGCTCTTCCATGGCTGAACTCCCCTCAGCTTCCGCTAGCGCCCGGCACAGGCACGCCCTGACTGCATTAGAACACAGCTCTGACCGCAGTCTCACACTGTGAGATGCAGCGGAAAGGCCCGCTCACAATCGCGTGGCGCTCCTTCACCGCTTCTCCACTTCCAATTCCAGTCCTTCAACGTTGCGAACGACGATAGGGTCTCCCATCCCGACTCGCGAGCGCGCATGGGCATTCCACAGCTCTCCGAGCACAAACACTTTGCCCTCAGGATCAATGTCGGTACGAGCTTCACCAATGGCACCGATCAAGCCCTGCTGGCCGGTAACAACCTTGTTGCGGTGCGCCCGAAGCGCGATGCTCATCAGGAAAATCGTGATCGCGCCAATCGGAACGCTGACTCCGGCCGCCGTCCAGAAGTTCACGCGCATCTGCGGGATGGGGCCATCCACCAGCAGCAATCCGCCCAGCGTGAGCAGCACCACCCCACCCAGGCCAAGGATGCCATGGGTTGCAAACTTCACCTCGAGCACAAACAGCACGAAGGCAGCGAGGATGAGCGTCAGAGCGGCGTAGCGCGTCGGCAGCAGGTTGAGCGCGAACAAGGCCAGCAGAATGAACACCACGCCGACCACTCCGGGAACAACCGCGCCAGGATGGTTGAACTCGGCATAGAGCGCCAGCGCGCCAACCGCGAGCACCAGGAAGGCAATGTTGGGGTCGAGCAGGAAATCCAGGATGTGCTGCCGCAAGGTCATCGGCATCTCGTCAACCTTGGCGTCGATCAGGTTGAGCTTCACCTGTTTGCCATCAAAGCGCTTGACAGTGCGTCCGGAGACCTGGCGCAAGAGATCATCCTGGTCTTTCGCCACAATGTCGATGAGGTGCTGCTGCAAAGCCTCCTGGTCGGTCCACGACTTCGACTCCCGCACCGCGCTTTCGGCCAACTGCACGTTACGCCCGCGCGGTCCTACAAATGAGCGCATGAACGCCGCCGAATCGTTCTCCATTTTGGCCTTCATCACGTCGTCCATCTTCTCGCCGCCCAGCACTACGGGATGCGCCGCTCCGGTGTTGGTACCGGGCGCCATGGCGGCCACGTCCGCCGATTCCAGGATGAAGAAACCGGCCGAGGCCGCATTAGAGCCGGTCGGCGCGACATAGATAATCACGGGGACCGGTGAGGCGAGCACCTTCTGGATGATGTTGCGGGTTGAATCGACCAGGCCGCCGGGAGTGCGCAGCTCGATCAGGACGGCATCGGCATTCGTCTGCCGCGCATGTTCGATAGCGCGATCGATGTACTCGGCGCTGATGGGCTGGATGGTGTCGTCCAGGCGGATTTTCACCACCGTCGAGGCGAGCGCCGCCGCCGTCGCCAGAAGGCAGATCGTGATGCAGTAGAGCGCAGCGCGAATTCGTGACACGTGGCCTCCATTCACCGGGAGTCCCACTCCTATTTTGCACTGTTTTGCCGGGCGGCGATATCGCCTTTCAAAGCCAGGGCGGTGGCATTTGCGGGCTCCAGTGCCAGCGCCCTCTGGAGCTCGCCCTCCGCCGATTGCACCTGGTTCTGCTTCAAATCCAGCCGGGCAAGCACCAGCAGAGCGTCCACATTCGGCTTCAGTCGCAAGGAGTTCTGCGCCTCAACCCGGGCGTTGCTCATGTCGCCTTTTTTCTCCAGCAAGCCCGCCAGTTGCGCGTGAGCGGCAGCGTTCTGATAGTCGGCGGCAATGGCCTCGCGAAATTCGCCTTCCGCCTGCTCATCCATGTTCTGCGCCAGCAACTCTTTCCCACGCTGCAGATGATAGGACGAATGATCGTGATTATTCATCTTCGCCAGGCGTGCCTCGGTGAAGTTATGGATCTCCAGCTCCAGCTGCCGGTACGCCGCTTCGTCATAGTTGCGCTTGATCCGCTCCAGAGGAATTCGCGCCTGGCTTGGCGGCAACAGCGCGTTGCTGCCCGGACCACCCGGTGAGGGTGCCGAATGAGCGATCGCCTCCAACAGCGCCTTGGCTTCACCATCGCCTGGCCGCTGCTGCAGCTCTTCTTTCAGCTGGCGCGCGGCTCCGCTGCCATCGCCGTTGCGATACAGGGCGATCGCCAAATTGAAGCGGTAATCGGCGTCATTGGGATCGGCATCAACTGCCTTCGAGAAGTACTCGATGGCCGAAGCGCGATGACCGCGACGTGCTTCGACCACGCCCAGATTGTTGTACACCTCAATCAGCGGCAGCCGGGTCAGCACGTAGCTGAAGGCTGCGAACGCTTTGTCGAAATTGCCCCGGTAGAACTCCGACATACCCAGCAGGAAGTTGGCTTCGCCGGCTTCCGGATCGGTTTTTGGCACGCGAACCAGCCACCCCGCAGCCGATTCGTACTCATGGTTGGCAAAGTATGTCTTGCCCAGCTGCAGCATGGCCGCCGTGTAATTCGGGTCCAGCTTTACCGCATTGTGCAGGAAGTGGATTCTCTGTTGCTCGCTGCCGGCCAGAATTCCGCGAATGTAATTCTCAAACGCATCGAGGCGAATGGGGGCAGAGCTTTTCAGAAACTGCTCGCGCGTAGTGCTCGGGTGCGACGGCAGTTGTTGAAGCAATTGCCAGGCCAGCGTGGTTTGCAGGCTGATAAGGTCGGTCAGTGGCCCGCTGCTCTCCACCGCCGGATACAGGTGGAGCTTGCGCATGTCCAGCAGTTGCGCCGTGGCACTAAAGGTTTTGCCATCGAAGGTATAGCTTCCTACGACAAGATAGTCCGCGACCATCTGCTCGGCGATCCGGTAGAGGGTGGCTCGTGACGGCAGTACCGTGCTCGGGATGCCGGAGCGATCGAACGCGTTCACGCGATCGTCGCGGCTCATGACGTACAGCGGTTGCGAGCCTAGTCGCTGCGACAGGACTTCGGGAAAGGCTTCCGAGATCCATTCCAAACCGGGAGCGCTGGACTTGTTCTCGAAGGGCATTACCACCAAAGTTTGGGTCGACTGAGGAACCTGTCCGTTGGCCGGCCAGCAGAAAAACCAAGTGGCCGCCGCCAACGTACAGAAAATGCGGGAGCATCGGGGCAACAGGGCTCGCAAAGCATCTCGATTATAGCCGCACGCTGTATCTCGCGGATCAAAATGCCGCCACCGGTGTTTGTTCGATTGCTTAAGCCGGCGACGCAGGAATCCATAATGGAAATCTGATTACGGATGCAATTGTTAGCAGCGAAACCTTTTTCAGTAACTCCGAATCTAACAATGCAGGGCAGGGTTTTTGCATTTGTAGATTTTGTTGCGAGCTTTTGGGCCAAGTGGACATTTCGCGGTAAACCTGCCGCGATTGGGGAGGTAGCTCATGAAGCTGTTCGATATGGTCTTCGGCTGTTCGCACAAACGTTGCAGTTTTCCTATCACGGTGCGCGGCAAACAGCGCCGCAGCCCTGCCGCTTCCGTAACCGGAACCTACGTGGTCTGTCTCGATTGCGGGCAGGAATTCGCCTATGACTGGAATGAGATGAAGATCATCAGCTCGGCCGGCGCGGCGCGTTCCGATCATGTGACTGTGTACACCGGCCCCAAAGCTGCATAAACTCCGCGTACGCGAAACGCAACACACGGGCGCTCAATCGGAGCGCCTTTTTTTGTCGCCCCCGGCCGGCACTTATCGCGCCACTGCGAAATGCGTGGAAACAAACCCTGCCGCCCATGCTTGCTGCCAGTTCAATCTCGGCGGAAGCGGCCCGGGTAATGGTGCGCCTTGCGCCGGTACAGCTACCGCAGGTGGATAGAACGGGCCCGATTGCGTCTGGCCCGCGGTCGGCGTCGACGTGCTGATGTAGCTGCCGTGTCCGAACTTCCACACATCAGGAAGAATCGGCGTCTTAACTAACTGCCTCGGCTGGTCCTCGGGATTCGGACCATAGCGTCCAAGAGCTCCGTGCCAGTAGGGATGTCCCCGAGTAATGATCCCCGCCAGTGGGTTCCCTGCCGGAAAGGCTAGCTCCAGCACCGCATCGCAATTGGACGCGAGCACGGAGATCCTGGCCATTCGCGACGCGGCCTCGATGTACTCATCGCCCAGGCAGCTGTCGTCAATCGCGCCTGCCATCATCGTCAGGCTATTCAGGGTGAATGCCTGCTCAGGCAAACTGCGGATGGCTTCCAGCACCACGCGGGCGCCGAGACTATGAGACGCGAAGGAAAGGCTGTTCACCCCGGGGAAGTTCGCAACCAGATAGTCGGCCAGCAATCGTCCGCTTCTGATCGCCTCGTTGCCTTCGACGGGATAATCCACAACCGGAAGCCAGCGCGAATCGCCCGGCCAGAGCACGCCGACGAAGAAGCCGTTCGCGCCAAGATCAACCCACCGGCTCCACTGTGACAGGTGAGCAATGCCGTCCGCACGATTCACGTTGAAGCCGTGCGTCGCCAGCAGCACATCGCGGCCGCGCACCGCCTGCAACAGCGCAGGCGCCAGCGGAAATGCCGGATTCGGATTAGGCTGGTCAGTGGTGCGCACCACCACATCGCTGGCCGTCGCGACCGGGTTGCCGCCCGCCGAATCCGCACGCAGGTCGATGAAGTAGGTCGCCATCAGCTTTTCCACGACTGCGCCACCTTGGCGGCCGCCTGAATGGCGGTGGAGAGGTCCTTCGCCACCGGCGCCAGCGGCGTGGCCAGCAGTCCCGCGATCAGCGCCCTCACCGCATCCGCGCTGCCGAGGAATGCCAGAAAGGGCTCGCCCACAATCGTCCAGCCGCCCAGGATCGCCAGCACCACGGCGATTGGAACGGCCAGCATCTTTGCCGTGTTGCGGTAGCGCTGGTCGGCGCGCTCATATCCTTGGTCCAGGATGGAGCTCAACAGCAAATCGAAGCGGCCGTAAACGTCAGTCTCTGCTTGAGTGAGGCCCTCGCCGGTGGCAAGTTTATTGGCGACGCTGGTGAGCAGAGCAGCATCCACTCCCGCCGCCGAGGCCATGACGTTCGCTGTGTCGCTGCGCAGATTAAGCTTGATCAACGTCTTCGCAATCGCCTTCTGGTCCGCCAGCGCCATGCCATTCAACCAATTGGCGCGAAGCGTAGCCAGCACCGAGGCCAGAGCGAGCGCCGGGGCGTTCTTGTCGTTGGCATCGCCAGGAATGAATTTCGATACGACCTGCTGGATATCTCCGAAGCCGCTATTCGAAACTCCGCCACCAAAACACTTGCTGGCATCCACAACGCCATAGGCGGCGGTTCCCAAGCTTCCGATGGCTAGCACAACCTTCGATAAATCCATCTGTGCAAGTGAGCCACTTGCCAGAATCATGAATGGCCTCGCTTCCCGTCGCCGGCTATTTTGGCAACGGCGCTGAGCAAACTCGAGCGAAGGACCAAGCTGCTCAGAAGGTCTTCAGGAACTCAATGAGCGCCCGCTTGTCTTGATCGCTTAGTCCCGGCTCTTCGCTCAGAAGGTCCGTTCCAAAATAATGTCCACGATTTACCACAAAATCAGGGCACTTGCTGTACTTCATCAGGTTGGGAACCACATTCGACAGTACCTTCGCCGCATCCTGATCGGTAGCATTCGCTGGAAGCGAATCCAGGTCTTTCTTCAGCTTTAACAGCAACGCCACGGCAGCCGGGTCTTGCCGAACCTGCTCCATGTTGATATTCGCCAGCAAATTGACAGGCGTGCCTGCCGGGATGGGACCGATCTGCACTCCTTCCTCGCCAAAGAACATCGGAAACCATCGACTGCCCCAGCTCAGAAAAGGCTGCAAAACCTCAGGCAAGAACCCACTCGATACCTTCAGATAGCTTCTCTGTGTCGTTCGATCGATGTGGCTTGGACCCTGGATCTTGTCTTTCAGAATAGGATCTTTGTCTCGCTTCTCCGGCCAAAGCATCTTTTCTATCGAGTCATTGAAGCTCTTCATCCGGTCGTCGACGCCAGGGGACGGATTATAGGCATCCTGATATCCGCCGGAGGAGTACGAAGG
>DASRGM010000075.1:0-9604 GCA_035651035.1 Terriglobales bacterium | reverse complement strand
TAATTGACGCCCAGCTCATTGGCAAACTTAGCAATCGTTGCCGGCTCGGTATCGTCCATCGCCACGCCCAACACGATCAAACCGTCTTTACCGTACTGCTTCTGCAGGTCCGCGAACCAGGGCATTTCAACTTTGCAGGGCGGGCACCAAGTGGCCCAGAAGTTCAGCAGAACAGCTTTGCCGCGAAAATCCGAGAGTCGTACTTTCCTGCCGTCGAGTGAGGTCAATGTGAAGTCGGGCGCCTGCACGCCATGCACGTCGCCCACCAGCTTCAGCGGGCCGTGCTTACGCGCGCGATCCAGATATTTGCCGCTGGCCAGCATGGCCATAACGGCCACGACCAGGGCGATGAACACCACCGCGTTTCGTCTCACAAAATCCTCACTACAGCGCGAAACGGTTGAGGAACGAAAGATATCCCGAAAGCACCCGAAGATTATTCAGGAAGATCAACACCCCAATCGCAATCAACAGCACCCCGCTGCAAACCTCGACGGTATGCAGATGACGGCGGAAGCGCCCGTAGAACGCCAGGAACCGGTCTACCCCCAGGGAGGTCAGCAGGAACGGCACGGCCAGTCCTAAAGAGTATACCGCCAGCAGGACCACTCCCTTCCAAACGGTTTGCTGGGCGCCCGCCAGAACCAGGATGGTGGCCAGAATGGGGCCGATGCACGGGGTCCAGCCGAAGGCGAAGGCAAATCCCACGGCAAAGGAGCCCACTGCCGTCGCCCCGCCCTTCACTTCGTGCATGCGCTTGTCGGCGTAAAGCGCCTTGATCTTCAATATTCCAGTGAGATGCAGGCCGAAGATGATGACTACGATTCCAGCGATTTTCGACAGAAGGGAGTGATATTCGTTTACGACTTGCCCTACTCCGGTCGCCACCGCTCCCAGGGCCACGAAGACCACGCTGAACCCGAGTACAAAAGTCAGCGAATGCAGCATCACGGTGCGAAACATGCGGCGTTGCGGCGACTGCAGCTCTTCAACACTCGCTCCGGAAATGAGCGACACGTAACCCGGCACCAGCGGCAGCACGCAGGGCGAGAGGAACGACAATATGCCTGCGAAAAACGCAGCGAGAGGCAGCGGCAGACTGTGCATAGCTCAGTGCGTTAACAACGCTGTACCGCAACACGGTCGCGGTGATCCACCTGGGAGCGGGTGGCTACTACTACGAGTGACGGTAGTATTCAGACGTTGTCAGCCTAAGAAGGTTACACCAATGTTCCAGTTTTAGCCACCGGTCTGTGCGGCAGTATTATGGTCGGTTTGCGCAGCCCTGACCAGGATTCCGATATAACGATAGAGTCGCCGGGGTTATGCGGATCGTACTTTACCGAGGCGGGCAAGCCCAACCGGCAGGAGTACAGGTCGATGAACTGCCGGAGGTGGGTAACATCCTGAGAAGCTTCGTAGGTCACGCCTGCCACATCGTAGTTGTAGACCAACAGTACCATCTGGCGGCCGGTTTCGTCGTCTTCGAGCTCCAGCACGTCAATAACATTGCCGTCAATGATGCGACCGCCACGCGTGAGCTCGGTCCGCCGCTCGCGCTCCACTTCTTCTTCCGGGCGTTTGTTCTTGCGCGACAGCAGGGCGTAACCAACGATGGCTGCAGTAAGGCCGAAGGCTAGAGCCGAGTAGAGCCGGAAGGAATTCATGGGGTTGCTGTGTTACCGACAGCCTTGCTCCCAAGATAGCCGGAGAGCGCGCCGATGGGAATAGGAAACTTGGTTACCGGAGTACCCCAATTTTCACAGCCGACGCGGTGACTCTCGTTTCTACAGCGTGCCAACTTTTTGGTATCGGGCCACCCGTTAACGGTCAACCACCGGATTGCGCAGTGTGCCGACGCCCTCGACAGATATTTCCACGACGTCGCCGGCGTTCAGTGGACTGACTCCCGCCGGTGTGCCTGTCGCAATCACATCGCCCGCCTCGAGGGTCATCACTTGGGTGATGAAGCGCACCAGGACATCGAGCGGGAACAGGAAGTCCGCCGTAGTGCCGTCCTGCCGCAATTCGCCGTTGACGCGTGTCTGCACTCCCACGCCCTTCCATGGATCGAGCCCGGCGACCACCGCCGGCCCGATCGGGCAGAAGGTGTCGAATCCCTTGGCGCGGCTCCATTGCCCGTCTTTGTTCTGCAGGTCCCGGGCAGTCACGTCGTTCAGGCAGCTATATCCCACAATGTAGGGGCGCACATCTTCGGAGTCCCCCAGCCGGTAGCAGCGTTTGCCGATCACGACCGCCAGCTCGCCTTCGTGGTCCACGCGTTGCGATAGATCAATCGGACGCCGGATTTCTTCCCCAGGAGCGATTACCGACGACGGCGGCTTCAGAAAGAACAGCGGCTCGGTCGGGATTGCATGGTTCAACTCCTTGGCGTGCTCACGATAATTGCGCCCGATGCAGACGATCTTAGTGGGCTCAGCAGGAGCAAGCAGGCGGACAGCTTCGATGGCCAGGTCGCATTTCTGAGCGCCATCAAATGTTCTGGGACCAAACGGGGGCCCTGCTTGCGCCTGCGTGATCCGCTCCACGCCGCCCACGGTTTCGATCAGTCCGTAACGGCTGGCGCCTTGGTGAGAGAACCTGCAATATTTCACGTTGAGTCCTCGAATCCTTACTTTGCGGGCGCGGTTTCGCTGGCTGGCGCCGAGCGTGCGCTCTCGTTGCCGCGCAGATCGACAGCCGAAACAGCATAAAAATACTGCTTGCCGGCTTCAATCGCTTCGTCGCGGTAGGAGGGCGTTGCAATCAGCTGCTGATTGAGCTTGCGTGGCGCCTCGCCTTGCGTCCAACGGAAGACGTTGTATCCGGCCAGATCGCTTTCCAGGTTCGGCGCCCAGGTCAGATCGATGAACGGCTTCTGTCCGACACTGGAGAAGACAGCCTGCAACCCCGCAGGCTGGGCCGGAGGATAGATGTCGCGAGTGAACACCTCGACTGTCGGCGAATCCTCTCCTTCGACAGCACCGGCCCTGCCATCGGCATTGACCTCGCCCAGGGTCGTGATGCGGTATTCATAGTGTTGCTCCCACGCAAAGGTCTTATCGCGGTACGATCCTGTCGCCGACGGTTCGACATCATCGAGCACAATGTAGGCGGGAGCTCCCACTGGTCGCCGCATAATGCGATAGCGATAGGTTACCCCGGCGGGAGGCTGCGGCGGCGCCGGTCCGGACCAGCAGACGTGCACCCCGTCAGCGCTCACCTCGGCGGAAATCTTTTCCGGCGCGGCGATCACCGGCACCAGCGGAACGGTCACCTGATTTGAGATCCCGGCGCTGCGCCCACGCCCATTAATCTCCTCAACCCCATAAGTCACGAAGCCGGCGGGATTCGCCAGACCGAGCTGCGGAGGCAGAACATCGACATAGTGGATGCGGACCAGACCGGGCGCGGGCCCTCCCTTTTCCTGCTGCGGCACTCTGGGCGTCGGGGGCTGCACGTCGGCCACCGTGTCGCAGGTCGCCATCAGGGTTGTGCCTTCCCAGCGGCAGATGCGCGTCACAGGATTGCGTTTGATGTTTGTGTGGTCCGTGTTCTTGCGGGGCAGCGTCCACTCCAGATCGACTTTGTTGCCCCGCCGCGAGGCGGTTAGGTCATCGACCGGAACCGCTAGGTTGAGTGAAGGCAGCTGCGGCGCCCCGGGCGTTCCACACCCACAGCACCACGCCATCAGCAGAGCACTCCCGATCAGCCCAACCGGCCAGAGTTTCATGGAAGCTAACAGAGTAGCAAATCAGCTCAGCGGATTGTGGAAGCGGATACCGGTGGAAAACAAAACGCAAACACCGGGACCATCCTGCTTTTTCTGCCCATTGCCCATGGTTCACGATCCGCTATGGCAGCATCTCATTCACAACGGAGCGACCCATGAGCCAACAGAGCATTCCTGACGAGCAGGTTGTCCCTCTTGATGACATCGCGGCTGGCGTTCGCGGGCTGCGCATCGCATTCGTAAATGTGTTCGGCATCGCGCATCCCGACGGCTCCTGGACACTGGTGGACGCGGCTCTGCCCTTCAGCGAGACGCTGATTCGGCGTTGGGCGGAGAAGAACTTCAGCGGCCCGCCGAATGCAATCTTGCTCACGCACGGGCATTTCGATCATGTGAGTGCAGCGGCCGAACTGGCGGGCGCGTGGAACGTTCCCATCTACGCGCATCCGTTGGAGTTTCCCTATCTCACCGGCCAGCGCGAGTACCCGGCGCCGAACGTGGGCGCGGGCGGCGGGCTGATGTCACTGCTGTCCCCGCTGTATCCACGCGGACCGGTGAACCTGGGCCCAGGGTTGCGCGAGCTGCCATTTGCCGGAAGCGAGCCGGCATCCATGCCGCAGATGCCGGGGTGGGAGGCGATCCACACGCCCGGACACACGCCGGGCCACATGTCATTCTTTCGGCCGGTTGATCGCGTGCTCCTGGTTGGAGACGCGTTCTGCACTACCAAGCCGGAGTCGTTCTTCGAGGCGGCGATCGCGCAGTCACCCGAACTGCATGGGCCGCCTGCGTACTTCACCATGGATTGGGATGAGGCGGGCCGGTCGGTCCGGCGCTTGTCTGATCTGGCGCCGGCGCTGGTGGCGCCCGGCCACGGCAAGCCCCTGGCTACCGCGGTGGTGCGGCAGGAGTTGCAGCGCCTCGCCCAGGAATTTGCCACCGGCGAGAACCTGCCGGACAACCAAAAGAAGAAAGCAGACACGCCGGTCTTCCCGGGCGCGGAAACGGAAGTGGCTTAGCTCAGCAGGTTTGAGAAATGATTAAGTCACCGCCACAGGGGCGGGTTAAGAATCCCCATCGAATCCAGGCGGATTTTGCGGGAAAAAGCTCTCTCTCGCGCTGGATTAATCACTTCGCGTCTGCGCGCTGAACGGCCGGCTGGGCTGGCGTCTTGGAGACCGGGATCGCGGTGTTCTCTCCAGCCACTAACGATATCCACTATTCACCCGGTTCCAGCTTCTTCACCAATAGCTCATTCACCAACCCCGGATTCGCCTGCCCTTTGGATGCCTTCATCACCTGTCCTACGAAGTAGGACATCACGGTCTTCTTGCCACCCCGGTACTGCTCCAGTTGCTTCGGATTGCCGGCAATCACCTCGTCGATGATCCGCTCGATCGCCAAAGTGTCGGTGATCTGCTGGGGCTTCTCCTTCTCATAGACCACGGGGAAGTCTTCGCCACGTTCGAAGGCGAGATCGTAGAGCTGCTTCAGGATCTTGCCGCTGATTGCCCCGCTCTCCACCAGGTCGGCCGACATCGCCACGCCCTTCATCGAGATCGGCGACTGCTCGATCTCCAGTCCTTTGGCTTTCAGCCGGCCCATCAGCTCGCTCTGCACCAGGTTGGCGACCCGCTTGGGATTCTTCGCCGTCGCGGCCGCAGCTTCAAACTGCTCGGCCAGCGCCCGCGTGCCGGTCAGCGTGGTCGCGTCATATTCGGTGATGCCGTACTGCGCGACCAGTCGCGCCCGCCGGGCCTCTGGCAACTCCGGCATCGTGGCGATGATCTCCTCACGCCAGGTTTGGTCGATCGCCAACGGCAGCAAATCGGGCTCCGGAAAATAGCGATAATCGTGCGCCTGCTCTTTCGAGCGCATGCCGAAGGTTTTGCCCTCGGCTGCGTTGTACAGCCGCGTTTCCTGCTCGATTCGTCCTCCCGATTCCAATACCTGCTCGTGCCTTTCGATTTCGTACTCCAGCGCCTGGCGGATGTAGCGGAACGAATTCACGTTCTTCACTTCGGTCTTGGTTCCGAACTCGCGCTGCCCGCGCGGCCGGATGCTGACATTGGCATCGGCGCGCAGCGAGCCCTCCTCCATGTTGCAGTCGCTCACGCCGGTGTAGAGGATGATCTCCTTCAGCCGGGTCAGGTATTCGTACGCTTCGTCGGGCGATGCGATGTCGGGTTCACTGACGATCTCGATCAACGGCACGCCGGAGCGGTTCAGGTCGATCGAGGTCCACTGGTGGCTGTCTGGCAAGCCATCATGCAGGCTCTTGCCTGCGTCTTCTTCCAGGTGTACGCGCGTGATGCCGATCTTCTTGCTGCCGCTCTCGGCCTTGATTTCGATGTATCCGTGCTCAGCCAGCGGCTTGTCATACTGCGAGATCTGGTAGCCCTTGGGCAGGTCGGGATAAAAGTAGTTCTTGCGTGCGAAGATGGAAGTCTGGTTGATGCGGCAGTTGAGCGCCGCGGCCGCGAGCACGGCAAATTCCACCGCCCGCCGGTTCAGCACCGGCAACGCACCCGGCAGTCCCAGGCACACCGGGCAGACGTTCGTATTCGGCGGATCGCCAAAGCGCGTCGAGCAGCCGCAGAAGATCTTCGTTTGAGTAAGCAGCTGGACGTGGACTTCGAGACCGATCACCGGCTCGTAATTCGAGCCTGTCGTCGCCGGCGCCTCGGCTTTGCTGGCCATGCAGCGATTATAGCGGCCGAATCACGGCCTGAAGTTCAGGCTGAACCACATGGCGCTGCCCCACAGGAGCAATCCCGCGCTGCCCACTAACACATACAGTCTGCGTTCAAAGGCGTTGCGCAGTGTGGGCAACGGCAACGGCGACCCCATCGACCGATGCAAAGAAGCAACCAGCAGGCCGCCGAATCCAACCAGCGTGACCGCCCCGCCAAAGGCGAGGCCCGCCATGATGAGAACGTATCCCAGGGAGAACACGGTACACCCCACTACCTGCTTGACAGGCTAGACCTGGCGCGCCGGTTCTGCAAGCGTCGGAAGCCCGTTGCTCGAACGCGTGCGAAATGCAGCAAAACAGCTCGTTTGTGGATGATGGCAGTCGGAAATTCATCGGCAGCTGTTGCGCGCAGGGCGCGATCACGGGGTGCCTGGCCGCGATCTTACAGCCTCCTTCAGAAGCGCCCTTTGGTAATCCATTCGCGCACCTCAGTCTCGACGTCGAAGCCCACGCTTCCCATGATGAAGCGGCCGTCGAGCTCGTAGGCGCAGACTTCCAGTGGGGTGCCCTCATACCCGCTGTGCAGGTAGCCTCGAACGTAGAGACGTGCGAACTCGTCCACTCCGAGCAGGCGGTACTGCACCACGTGTACCAGCTCGTGGAAGATCAGCTGCGGCGTGAGCGGCTCGTGGAAGACGACGACGTCATCGAAGGTGATGGCCGGCATGGTCGAGAAATTTGGCAGTCCGCTGAAGCCGAGCTTTTCCAGACCGGGATAGAAAGGCGGATTGGGCACCCGGTCGAGGGCGCGTGTTCCGGATGACGAGCTTCCCGCCTGCACGGCACGGATTCGCTCCAGGTCGACGGCGGAGAAGAAGCGCGACCACAGATCGCTGAAGCTGAGCGAGACCGAGCGGCCGAGGTACTCCGCCCGCTGCTGGCGGATGTAGGCCGCCACCGCGGTGGTCAGCGATGCGATCTGCTCCTGTGACAGGGTCGGCTGCCGCTCCGGGTTTCCTGGTTTCTTCGCGGCAGACACTTGCTACTCCAGGTCCCGCCAGTTCGGCCCTACGCCCACATCGACCTGCAAAGGCACTTTGAGCTGGTGCACATTCTCCATGCGCTCGCGAACCAGGCTCTTAATGGTATCAATTTCGGCCTCGGGCACCTCGAACACCAGTTCGTCGTGCACCTGCAGCAGCATCTTCGCTTGCAGCTTGCGCTCGCGCAGTTCCGCGTCGATGCGGATCATCGCCAGCTTGATCAAGTCGGCCGCGGTGCCCTGCAGGGGGGTGTTGACGGCGGTGCGCTCGGCAAATCCGCGCAGGTTGAAATTCTTGCTGTGAATGTCGGCGATGGGACGTACCCGGCCAAACAGCGTGGAAACTTTCTGCTCGCGCCGCACCTGCTCGAGCGTGTGATCGATGAACTCGCGCACCCCGCTGTACTTTTCGAAGTAGGCGTCTATGAAGCGCTTGGCTTCTTTGGTGTCGATGCCGATCTGCTGCGACAGGCCGAAGGCGGAGAGGCCATACACGATGCCGAAGTTGACAGCCTTGGCGCGCCGGCGATGCTCGGCATTCACCATCAGTGGCGGCACGCCGAAGACCTGGGATGCGGTCAGCGTGTGAATGTCCTGCCCGGTGCGATACGCCTCCACCAGCAGCTTGTCGCCGGAGAAGTGTGCCAGCAGGCGCAGCTCGATTTGCGAGTAGTCGGCCTTCAGTAAAACGTGTCCGGGCTCGGCTACGAAGGCGGCGCGAATCTCGCGGCCCAGCTCGGTACGAATGGGAATGTTCTGCAGGTTCGGGTTGACCGAGGATAGCCGACCGGTCGCCGAGCCCGCCATGTTGAAGGTCGTGTGCAAGCGTTTCGTGCAGGAATTCAGCAGCGCCGGCAGCGCATCGACGTACGTCGATTTCAGCTTCGATAGCTGGCGGTATTCGAGCACCATCTTCGGCACTTCGTGCTCGGCAGCGAGCCCCTCCAGCACATCCACCGCCGTCGAGATCGTCTTGCCTTTGCCGTACTTCACCGGCTTGGGCAGATTCAGCTTGTTGAACAGGACATCGCCCAGCTGCTTGGGCGAGTTGATGTTGAATTCGACGCCGGCCGTGTCGTAGATTTGGCGCGCCTTGGCATCGATGTCGCTCTCCAGCCGGTGCGACATCTCGGCCAGCACGTCGCAGTCGAGCTTGACTCCTGCCTGCTCCATGCGCGCCAGCACCGGCACGAGCGGCAAATCGATTTTGTCATAGACCTTGCGCAAGCCCGCGCGATCTACCTCGTCGGCCAGTTTCTGCGTGAGCCGAAACGTGACGTCGGCGGCCTCGGCAGGAGACGGACCCATCTTTAGATTGAACTGGCGGAATGCGACGGCGTGCAGTTCGTAGCTAGAGTAGGTCGGGTCAAGCAGGTAGGCGTAGAGCAGAGGATCGTGCTGCACGCCGGGCAGCTCCACGCCGCGCTCGCGCAAAGTGTGCATCGCCGATTTGTAATCGTGAACGGTCTTGACGAGCGAAGGGTTGGCGAGCGCCTGGCGGAGAGGAGCGGCAAGCTTCGCGTCATCGAGCGCCAGCGTGAGTGCCTTGCCTTCGCTGGCGGAAACGGCTATCCGGCAGGCTGCTGCCGGAGTGACGGAGGCCTGCGCTGCCGCCCCGAGCGAGAGCTGGTCCGGGTCGGCATCTTCGGATTCTTCCGCTTCTCCAGCCGCGGACGTGCCCGCCGTCGATTCCAGCGCAACCGCCAACATTGCGCCCGCCTTTTTAGCTGCAGCCACAACCGCCTCAACATCCTCGGCCCTGTTGGCGTCGCGGTACTCCGTCTCACCCAACTCAATGCTCTCGCTCAGGAAGTCCTGCACCAGCGTGCTGAACTCCAACTCGGTGAACAGCGCGCGCGCGGCGGTAGCATCGGGCTCTTGCGCCCGCATCTTCTCTGCTTCAAAGTCGACAGCAACGTTCGTGTCGATGGTCACCAGCTGCTTGCTGATCAGGATGGCATTGCGGTTGTTCTGCAGCGACTCGCGATAGGTCTTGCGATCGACTTCGGCGGCGCGCTCCAGCGCGGCTTCCACGCTGCCGAAGCGCTGAATCAGCTCCACCGAACCCTTGTCGCCGATACCAGGCGCGCCGGGAATGTTGTCGATGGAGTCGCCGCGCAGCGCCATCACGTCG
>DASRGM010000074.1:0-2742 GCA_035651035.1 Terriglobales bacterium | reverse complement strand
CGGCCGAACCGTTCGCCGAAGCATTTCGCCCGCGGCGAGGTCTGAGCGGCGGTCATGCACAGACGATCGTGGGAAATTTCTTGCCTCGCCAGAACTTGCTGCCGCCGGCGGAAGAGCGCCTGTTTCGCGTCGAAGCCGACGTCCAGGTGCTGTGCCACTGCCATTGGCAGGCGGAGCGCCGGTCGGCAATGACCGTAGTAATCGTCCATGGACTTGAGGGTTCCAGCGCATCGCAATACGTGATCGGCACCGGTAACAAGGCGTGGGCTGCGGGCATGAGCGTCGTGCGCATGAACATGCGAAATTGCGGCGGCACCGAGCACCTAGGCCCGGCGCTGTACAACTCCAGTATGTCTGACGATGTGGGAGCTATAGCGCAGGCACTGATTGCCGACGACGGGCTGCAGCAACTGGCGTTCGTGGGATATTCGATGGGCGGCAATCTGGTGCTCAAGCTGCTCGGCGAATGGGGACGGCAGGCGCCACGCGAGGTGAAAGCCGGCGTAGGCGTCTCGCCCGCAATGGACCTGGCGCCCTCCTCCGACGCACTGCACCTCCCTATCAATCGGGTGTACGAGTGGAAGTTCCTGCGCGGACTGCGGCGGCGAATTCTGCGCAAGGCGGCGCTCTATCCCGAGCGCTACAAAATCAGCCGGCGAGATTTGGGTCTGGTGCGCAGCATGCGCGATTTTGACGATCGGATCATGTCACCGCATTGCGGCTTTCTTGGCGCGGACGATTATTACGCGCGCGCCGCGGCCGCTAACGTCATTGACCGCATCGCCATACCCACGCTGGTATTGCATGCGGCCGACGATCCCTTTATCCGAGTACTGCCGGCCACGCGAGAGAAACTGGCAGGCAATCCGAACATCACGTTTGTGGAAACCAGGCACGGCGGCCATTGCGCCTTTCTGGCCAGCCCCAATGGCTACGATGGGCGATGGGCCGAGCGTCAGGCAGTTAGGTTCATTCAAAAGCAGCAGTCCGCAACCAGCAGCCAGCATTCAAGCTGATGACCATGCGAGTGCGCGCGAGGGTTGTCAGGCAAGTGGAAGTGGAGTATCGAACGGGCTGCACCATCTACTGTGCAATTTTCAGCTTTTGCTGAATGCCGAGTGCTGACTGCCGATTGCTGGTGTTACGTGGCTGGTGTTAAGTGTCTCAATTTCGCGCGCCGGCTTCGGCCTGAACTTAATTTTTGCCGATGATTTTGTTTGCTTATTACAGGAATTGGGTTAGAATTCCCCGCACTTCAGACATTAGACTTTAAGTATCACCGCAGTCTGTATCTCTCCGCAATCAGCAAGAATTTTCACCGAGGACGGTCCTATGATTCCGCAACAGGCACGCGAAGCGTCATCCAGCGCGTTGGATCAGCTGGCAGTCAACACCATTCGCACGTTAGCCATCGATGGCGTGCAGAAGGCCAACTCCGGCCACCCCGGCACGCCAATGGGGGCCGCACCTACCGCGTATGCCGTGTGGCAGCACGCACTGCGCTACGATCCGCAAAATCCCTGGTGGCCTAACCGCGATCGCTTCGTGCTGTCTGCAGGCCATGCATCCATGCTGCTGTACTCGCTGATTCACCTCGCCGGAATCAAAGCGGCGAATCCGAGCTACAAGGGCGAGAATCGCGCATCGGTGACCATCGACGACCTGAAGAGTTTTCGCCAGGAAGGCAGCCGTTGCCCCGGCCATCCGGAGTACGGCTGGACGACGGGCGTGGAAGCGACAACCGGCCCGCTCGGGCAGGGTCTCGCCACCAGCGTCGGCATGGCGATCGCGGGCAAGTGGCTCGCGGCGAATTACAATCGCCCCGGCTTCGAGCTGTTCAACTTCAACGCCTATGCGCTGTGCGGCGACGGCTGCATGCAGGAAGGCGTGTCGTCGGAAGCGGCCTCGCTGGCCGCGCACCTGAAGCTGTCGAACCTGTGTTGGATTTACGATTCGAACCGCGTGACCATCGAGGGGCACACCGATATTTCGTTCACCGAAGACGTTGCCTCGCGTTTCCTGGCCTATGGCTGGGACGTGCATCGCGTCAGCGATCCCAATGACGTCGAGCATGTCGATCGCGCCCTAAAGCGCTTCCAGGCGAACAACGACCGGCCGACCTTGATCGTGGTGCACAGCCACATCGGCTACGGCGCGCCGCACAAGCAGGACACATCGGCCGCGCACGGCGAGCCGCTGGGCCCCGAAGAGGTGCGGTTGACGAAAGAATTTCTCGGCTTCTCACCCGACGAGTCGTTCGTGGTGCCGCCCGAAGTTCGCGAGCACTTCAACAACGGCATCGGCGCGCGGGGCGCGAAGCTCAGCAAGGAATGGGACGAGATGTTCGCCCGTTACCAGACGCAGTATCCCGATCTCGCCGACCAGCTCAAGCGCATGCAAACCCGCGACCTGCCGGCCGGCTGGGAGAAGGCGCTGCCGACGTTCCCGCCGAGCGACAAAGGGATTTCAACCCGCGACGCTTCCGGCAAGGTGCTGAACGCGGTTGCGCAAGTGGTTCCATGGCTGGTGGGCGGCGCCGCCGATTTATATCCCAGCACCAAGACGCGGCTGGAGTTCGAGTTCGCAGGCGACTTCCAGGCCGACGGCCCGCTGGGCAATTACAACGGCCGCAACTTCCACTTTGGCATCCGCGAGCACGCCATGATGTCGATTGTGAATGGCCTGGTCCTCACCGGACTTCGCGCTTATGGTTCGGGCTTCCTCATCTTCACCGACTATGCG
>DASRGM010000073.1:0-5917 GCA_035651035.1 Terriglobales bacterium | reverse complement strand
CATTGCCGAGGTCGAGCACCTGGTCGAGCCCGGCGAGCTTGAGCCCGAACAGATACACACGCCCAGCGTTTATGTGCAGCGCATTTTGCAGGGAACGAATTACGAGAAGCGGATCGAGCGCAGAACATTGAGGAAAGCATAGTAGAGATAACTATGGTCGTCCATGCACTCTCGACACCAGCACTGCTGCACCGTCTATATCCTCGCCACTATCAGCGCGTCACTCCGGATGCGGTTACGCATCGAGGCCCCGAAACTTAAACGCTGTCATCCTGAGCGGAGCGACCGCGCAATTACCCTGACAAGCGCAGCTTCACCGCGCTTGGCGGGATAGTTGCTCCGGTCGCTCCGCTCAGGATGACACCCGCTATTGGTGCGGTTTCAGCTGTCCTCAGCACTACTTCGGCTCATCAGGGTACACAGCCAGACAAAGGGAGACAACCAAACGAAGCCATGTGTTCTTACCGACAACTGACAACTGACAACTGACAACTGACAACTGACAACTGACAACTGACAACTGACGACCGCTTCAGAACGCGAGGAACACTTCGCTGCCGCTGGTGGGAATGTGGATGTTGATGCCGCGCTCCCGGTTCACGGCGACGGTCTTCTTCACATCGAGGGCGCTGATGGGGATGCTGCGGTCCTGCCCGTCGGCGGTGACGTGCAGGAAACTCGAGTACAGCATGTAATGATCGGCTTCTAGCTGATCGCCATCGGTAAAGACGAAGACTGTCTTGGGAATGGGTTTGGCGAGGGGTGCGCTGGCGGTCGGCGCGACATTAATCAACTGCGGTGCCGAGCCACCGGCCGGCGGCGCAGCCTGTTTGGCGGCCTGCAGCGTCTCCGGCCGCGAGCCCAGCCCGGCACGCGCCAGCAAGGAGCGCAGATACGGTTCTCCGCCGCCACCGGCCCGGCTGAGGATGACCTGCCGCCGCGGTCGAGCAGCACGTAATGCGGATAGCTGTGCACGCCGAAGCGCGCGGCCAGACTGCGGTCTCCCGTCGCAACTACCGCGCACGACCTTGGGCTGCTCTGCAGATACTTCCGGACCAGCGCCTCGGGCTCGCCATCATCGACGGCGATCACCACCAGCCCATTGCCGCCGAATGCCGCCTGAACATTGTCGACCGCGGGTTGGTCGTTGCGGCAGACCGGGCACCACGTGGTCCAGAACTCCAGCAGGACGATGTTGCCTCGCAGCGAGGCGTTGCTGAACGTCTGGCCGTCGAGGCTCCTGACGGTGAATTGCGGCGCCGGCGTGTCGGCGAAGGCGGCTCCGCAGAGCAGGATGAGCCAGAGAATATTTCCTGGACGAGCGACGGTGGATTTCACGGTAAGCGTCATGGTAGCGCGGAACGCGAGGAGTGGATACTGAATAGTGGATAGAAGAATTCATCGCGCCTATAACGGGAGACGCTTTACAAGTTGACCCCAAAGTCAGTTATTCGGTCAGAGAAATTTCGTCGGTGGAAGGGCGCGGCTTTAGCCGTGCCGAAAGGACGATGTCGGAAAGGCTTCGGCGCCTGCGGACGCGGCTGAACAACGGCGTGCAATGACACACGGTCTATTGTCACGACAACGATCCCGCGATCCGCTCTTTAGTCGCCGGCCTTCGCCACTGGCGAGTCTTCCCTCTTGCCGTCCATGGCCGCCTGCGAAGAGGAACGGGCGCGCTCGGCGTACTCCATCGATGGCACCGATCGCACGCTGCTGGCGCCGGTGATCAGCCGCGCGCCCCGCGAGAAAGTGAAATAACTCCAGGCCCACTGCAGCATTACCAGAATGCGATTGCGGAAGCCGATGAGAAAGAGGATGTGCACGAACAGCCAGGTCATCCAGGCCAGAAATCCGGAGACATGGACCTTGCCGAATTGCGCGATGGCGGCGGCGCGCCCGATCGTGGCCAGCGACCCTTTGTCGAAGTAATGAAATTTCTGGCGTGGCCGTTTGGCCAGGTCGGCGGCAATCTGGCGTCCCACCCACTTGCCCTGCTGCATGGCGGCGGGAGCCACGCCGGGTACCGGGCGGCCATGTTTGTCCTTCAGGCTGGCAAGGTCGCCGACGACGAACACCTCGGGATGTCCGGGAATGCTGAGATCGGGTTCGACGAAAACCCGCCCGGCGCGATCGACGGGCGCTCCCAAGGCGCGGCCCAGCGGAGACGCGGCTACACCTGCGGCCCACAGCACCGTCTCGGCGGGTACGACTTCCTCGCCAATGCGCACCTCGCCGGAGCGCACTCCCGTCACCATGGAATTCGTGCGCACCTCGACGCCCAACCGCTGCAGTTGCCGCACCGCACTCTGCCGCAAGTCTTCCGGGTAGGTGCTCAGGATGGACGGGCCGCCTTCCACCAGCAGAATACGCGTCCGGGTCACGTCGATGTGACGGAAGCTCTTGGGCAGCGACTTGTGCGCAATTTCGGCAAGCGTGCCGGCCAGCTCCACTCCCGTGGGTCCGGCGCCGACCACCACGAAGTTCAGCGGCCGATGAACGCCGGTGAGCGCCGCCTCGCGCTCGGCCAGCTCATACGCCAGCAGAATGCGGCGGCGAATCTCCAGCGCGTCTTCGATGGTCTTCAGGCCGGGCGCCAGCGGCTCCCAGTCATCATGCCCGAAGTAGGCGTGCGTCGCGCCGGCAGCCACCACCAGGTAGTCGTAGCTCAATGCGAAGCCCTGCAGATGCACCAGGCGTCCGTCCAGGTCGAAGCCGGTCACTTCGCCGAGCAGCACCTCGACGTTGCGGCGCCGCGCGAGGATCTCGCGGATGGGCGCAGCGATCTCGGCCGCAGACAGTCCCGCGGTCGCCACCTGATAGAGCAGCGGCTGAAAGGTATGGTGGTTCTTGCGATCGACCAGGGTGATCTGCAACGGCAGACGGGAAAGCGCTTCCGCAGCCTTCAACCCGCCAAAACCGCCTCCGACGATGACAACTTGCAAGCGGCGTTTGTCAGTCATGGCCTTACTTATGTGATGTTCCACTTGGTGTGTTCGAAGCAGGAATACAAACGTTCTTGCGAGGAAGCTTTATGCCGCGTTGATCGAACCGATTCCCGAATACGCGAAGGACCAGAAGCTCGACCCGAGGTTGTGCGATGGTGCGCAGGCGCTGGGATCGGCAGTAAACATGTCGTCTCCAGCGTCAGCCGGTCGCCGCGCCGTCGTGTTCATCCCGCACCGCAATCTCTCCTCCCGGGTGCCGGGTGTGCATAAATCACACCTTTTTGTGATCTCCGCACTTGTTGGCTGTGCGCCGGAAATGTTTCGCTAGAGTGTATCGGGAGCAAAAGCCTGGAATGCCCAAAGTAGCTGAGCGAGTGTGCTGCGCCAATGTTTTCGCGGCCTTGCGGCAGGTTCGGCAAGTCACCGCGGCAATTGGACGCCGGCACTCGGCAGCGTGCGCGGACCATAAAACAGCGCAGCACTGACGTTCTTGGCCCCTCGGAGCGGCTCGCCTACGCTCCGGCCGGAAAACGCTGGGATACGATCGAAGTTTCAGGGGGGTGGTCCGTGCTAACGCCTTACGGCCTCGACATCATCGAAAGCTGCCTCACCTGCAAGATGCGCGCCGAGCATATCTTCTGCGATCTTCCGTCGGCTGCGCTGCAGGTATTTGAGACCATGAAATATGCCACCGCATACCCGCGCGGTGCGGTGCTGTTCGTTGAGGGGCAGACGCCGCGGGGCATATTCGTCCTGTGCAAGGGGCGGGTCAAACTTTCCATCTGCTCCACCGACGGCAAGACGCTGATCCTGAAGATCGCCGAGCCGGGCGAGGTGCTGGGCCTGAGCGCCACCGTCAGCGGCAAGGCCTATGAGCTGACCGCCGAGACCGTCGACCCCTGCCAGGTCAACTTCGTGAAGCGCGAGGATTTCCTGCGCTTCCTGCGCGAGCATGGCGATGCCTGCATGCGCGTGGCCGAGCAGCTGAGCGACAAGTACAACTCCGCCTGCCGCGAGATCCGCGCGCTGGGCCTGTCGCACTCGGCGGGCGAGAAGCTGGCCAAGCTGCTGATCGAGTGGAGCACGCGCAATGGCGAGGCCGCCAAGCTGGAGCCGCGCGTGAAGCTGGCGCTGACGCACGAAGAGATCGCGCAGATGATTGGGACGTCGCGCGAGACTGTGACCCGGCTGTTCGCCGACCTGAAGAAGCGGCAGATCGTGCAGACCAAGGGGTCGACACTGCTGATCCGCAACAAGGCCGCGCTGAAGGCACTGGCGGTGTCGCAGTAGAGCTGCCGGATTCGGGCACCGAGCCGGCGAGCCGCAATTGGCTCGAGGCGGTCGGTTCTGCAGCGGCTGTTTCTCCCGATTCGCGCTTAGTTTGTCTTTTGGCTGGTAGCTCATAGCTTATCGCCCGAGGTCTATAGGCGCCACGCAATTGCGAAAAAGCCGGTGCCGCTTGTGAATAGAGTCACGAAAACGGGTGACTGCAATCACTGCGCGCGATAGGCGCGGAGCGGTATTACGGTTGCATGGGAAGCACAAGTCAGTCGAGTTGCTCATCCTGCGATCTCCGGCCCGATCGCCTTTTCTGTGACATGCCGGCGGAGTCGCTGAAGGCGTTCGACGCGATCAAGCTGCTTGCCTCGTATCCCCGCGGGGCGACGCTGTTTTGCGAAGGACGCCCGGTCCGCGGCATCTACATCCTGTGCGAAGGCCGCGCCAAACTCTCCATTTGCGCGGAAAACGGCAAACGCCTGGCCTTGCGGATCGCCGGCCCCGGCGAAGTCCTGGGATTGGGCGCTGCCCTGTCCAACACCCCATATGAAGTCACCGCCGAACTGCTGGACAGTGGTCAAGCCGTCTTTGTGCGCCGCAAGGAATTGCTGAAGTTTCTACGGGAGAATCCCGCCGTCTGCATGCGGGTGGTCCATATGCTGAGCCAGGACCTGCACGGGGCCTACGAGCGGGTCCGCAGCGTCGGACTGGTCCGCACCCGGCGGCCTCGCGTCGCGTTGCGGCCACGCGCACTGGTCGTGTGATCACGCACTAGCGGCGGCACCGCACAGGCGCCATTGCGCAATAGCTCGGTCGATGGCTGTTAGTAGCGACACTGGATCTGTTCCCAGCGACACTGGCGGATTCCAGCGGACGCTCCGTTTGGAAAGACCCTGCTCGACTTTCCTGAATTGTCGAAAGATATAACGCGAGTAGTGGGTATGTCTGAAAGTGGTTGGTCGAATGAGGAATTCTGCGTGGCGATGAGGGAAGAAAATAAGGGTCACTCGCGGAGGCGAACTCTGGCCGAAATTCGCGTCCGAGTGACCCTATGCGCCACTTCGTCTGCCATTACCTATAGCATCCTGCGGGCCATTTTTTCGGCCGCCGTAATTCAAGCAGTTAGCGCCTACTCTCCCGAAAAGTGTCGCGTAAACCTTTCTCGTCTGCGGTAAAGTTTTCACATTCCACGGAAGTGCTTCGGGCATGTGTTCGGATGCGTCGTTCATCAGCATGCAACAAAGTCACTTCTTGCTCGCGTGAGGCACGCCGAGCGAGAGCTCTGCGGACCCCGGCGCGCCTGGCATTATTGTGGCGGGTGGCCGATTCTTGCAACAAAGTTCGGCCATTGCGTGAATGAGAAAAGGTGCCCCTGGTACGGGTGCGAACTTTATCGATCCAGGACGGCGACAGCTTCCGCGGGATTGCGTGGGTTGTAGCGAACAACAAATCGGGACCGCAGGCCTTCATACGATCCCACTCATTTCTTCGCTGCCGCTCAAATGCAAGATCGCTAGATCGTAACTTACTTCATCAAATCGTGCGCACCATGCATGGCGTAATCCAGCACGCGGCCGGGCAGCACGCCGAGGTAGATAGTCGCGATCATGCATATGGCGAGGGCAATTCCCAGGCCGGCGGGGATGCGCGTCACCGGAGTCTCGACCCGTTCGTCGTGCATGTACATATAG
>DASRGM010000072.1:0-5141 GCA_035651035.1 Terriglobales bacterium | reverse complement strand
GTCCCTGGCTTGCAGACGAAGGGCTTTTTACCGACGCCCGCGAAAGGTCCGTACGTCAAGAATTCCGTGTATTCCGTGCTTCCGTGGTGAAACCTTCAGCCTCAATTGAATCTATCGATGCTACTCAGAAGCCCCGCGATTCCGGCGCGTATCGAGCGAAGTGGCGGGACCTGCCCGAAGTGGGCTGAAATCGCGCGCCCATCCTGCTGCTCTCGCCTTCGTGCCCTTCCCAACCGCAGCGCTCCGACGTAGAGTAAACATGATGGAACTGCGCAAGGACCCCATCACGCGCTCCTGGGTCATCTGCGGTGACGAGCCGGAACCGGCGCCCGCAGGTACATCGTTTTGCCCGTTTTGTCCCGAGTCCGGGCTGCCTTTGCAGGTGGTCGCCACCTCGCCTACGGTGAATGGCGGTCCATGGTCGGCGCGCGCCGTTGTTCATCCCCATCCGCTGTACGGCATCGAAGGCGAGCCCTCGCGCTCCGGCAACGGACTTTACGACACGATGCACCCGGTCGGCGCGCACGAAGTCATCGTCGAGAACGCGCGCCACGACCGCCAGCTGTGGAACGCCGACGATCGCGAGATTGAGGAGTACCTGGCGCTCTGCGGCCAGCGCATCCAGGACCTGAAGGGCGACGTGCGCTTCAAATACGTCACCGTGTTCAAGAATTTCGGCAGCCTGTCGGGACAGGAGTTCGATCATCCGACTTCGGAGATCATCGCCACCACATTTGTTCCGCGGCGCGTGCTATACGAGCTGCGTGCTTCACGCGAGCACTATCGCGTCAAAGAGCGTTGCGTGTTCTGCGACATTCTGCACCAGGAGCAGGAGCAGAAACAGCGCATCGTGGAAGTCCGTGGCGAATATCTGGCCTGCTGTCCGTACGCGCCGCGCGTGCCCTACGAAACCTGGATTGCCCCGCGCACTCACGACGCCTATTTCGAGCGCACCGCGACCAAGTCGGGCGCCATGCGAGACTTCGCCGCCCTGCTGCGCCGCACCCTGTTCCGCATTCGCACGATTGCCGACGGCTTCCACATGGTGCTGCACACCTCGCCCAACACCACGCACCGCTCCGAAACGCTCGGTTTCTGGAAGACCATCGAAGACGATTACCACTGGCACCTGGAGATCCTGCCCCTCGTCGGCAATAAGGGGAAGTCGTATACCTTCAAAGAGGTGTACTACTCGCCGGTGAGCTCGGAAACGGCGGCGGCAATGCTGCGCGAGCGGCCCGCGGAGTGAGAACAATCTGTCTAGAGATTCAGCAGCGGATCAATGTCGCGCTTCCCGGTGAAAATGTGCAGAACCAGGACCACATCACGTTCTTCGATGCGGTGAACAATAACGTATCGACCTGACGTAAGGGTCCGGAGTCCGGGCCGCAGATCGTGATCGCGTTTCCGCCCCGATGTAAGGATGGCGGGCCAGCACCCAGAGCGAATCCGTAATGTCATCGATGATGCGGTTTGCTGTCTCAACACTCCCGCTGGCGCGAGCAATGTACAGCCAGATTTCGTCGAGTTCGGCCTCCGCCTCTGCGGAGATCCGGAGCTCGCTCATCGGCGCGTGTCCTTTGCTGTCTTGAGCATTCGGAGCCCGCGTCGGTTGACTGCTTCGGCCAGTTGAGTTGCAGCCTTTTGGCTCGTCACGTTGCGGCCTCCACCCCTGGCCAACGAGACTTCAGATCGGTCCACGGCAGCAAGAATCTCGATTCGCCGCCGCTCGCGCTCTTCCCAAAGGAGCATCGCCTGCTGCACCGCATCCTCTTCAGAATGCAGCCGACCTGTTTCGACGGCGTCCCGTATGGACGCGCGCTGATCGTCGGTGAGATGGACTTCCATAAATGGTAGCGTAAGTACTGCTGGTAGCGGTGTCAACCAAACTCCAGCGCAGCTTGCACAACAGTAAGATGTCTGACGATAACTATTCGCCGCTCAAGACCTACACGGGCCAGACCGGCTACGTCTATCGATACTATTTCGTGGGCAAGCGCGCGGCGCTCGAAGACGATCCTGAGGCGCCCGCGACCGAGTTCATCTTCGACGTCACGCTCGATCGCAGGACGACGTTCGCGGTCAGCATCTTCCTCCCGCCGGAGTCGGTGGAGGCGTGGCAGGTAGCTCAGGGCCGCGAGCTCAGCGAGCCGGAGCAATACGCCGCGGTGAAGATGCGCCTGTTGCAGGCCTTCGACGAGCTCGCCGACATGCTGCGCGAGGGACGCCGGCTGCGTCTGGATGCCGAGCTGCTGCTGGCGCTGCTCGACTCGATTGGCGTGGATTGATGGCGTTCGCCGCGACGGTCGCGCACAAAAAATCGGGACGAACGCCACTCGACCCGCTATACACGACCGGCATTTTCGGCCCATAATTACGCCAGCGGGTGAGATGGCCATGTTCGAGGACACGCCTCGGCGAGAACGCAAGCGGTGGAGCTCCGCCATGATCGCGTCCTTTGCCGCGCATCTTGGCATACTGGGCCTGCTGCTCTACCACGCCGCGCCGGCATTCGTCGTCCCCTCCGACGTCGATCTCG
Source organism: Terriglobales bacterium (assembly GCA_035651035.1). Taxonomy (GTDB): domain Bacteria; phylum Acidobacteriota; class Terriglobia; order Terriglobales; family Acidobacteriaceae; genus Bog-257. Next base: position 2,602 of record DASRGM010000072.1, on the reverse strand, counting down.
GCATCCCGCACTCCGCCGGCTCGCGCTCCATCGTCTATCTCGCGCCCCTCGGCCCCGAGCGCTCGCAGGACCCCGATGTCCAGCCGAAGCTGGTGCTGCATCACGCCGTGCCGAAGGCCGCTGCGCCCAAGAAGGTCGAAGCGCGACGCGAGCAGCCGGCCATGACCGCGCCCGACGCGCCGGATGAGACTGCGCGCGGCGGCTCGCCCTTCGGCCGCGTGCCCGGCTCACCCTGGACCGGCAACGAAGTCGTCCCCGCGTTTCCCGTCGTCTATCCTGACCCGCCCGTCTCGTCCGCCGATGTGCCCGCCGGCGTGCACGGCGATGTGGTCGTCGAGGTGACCATCGACTCGCAGGGCAATGTGATCGACACCCGTCTGCTGCAGGGCATCGGCTACGGCATCGAGCAGAAAGTTCTGGCGGTGCTGCCGCGCTGGCGCTTCCATCCCGCCATGCGCGACGGCGTCACTATCGCTTCACAGCACATCGTGCACTTCCACTATCCCAGCTAAATTTAGTCTCGGAGTCTCGAGTGCGGTGCCCTCACGTTAGCCCAAACGATGGGCGAACGTGGGGCACCATCGCACCATCGCTTGACGCCGGGACCGACGCAGCGTAGAAACGGTACGCTCCCCGAACAAGCAGGAGGCAAGCATGACCGCCGGCGATCCTTTACTGGCTCCCATTGCGGACGCCCAGCACAGCGAGTTGGGCGGCGTCCAACTCGACATCGTGCGTACCGGCAATGCGCGCGTGAAGCGCTCCATCTATCCCGCCGGCTTTCACTGGGCGCGCGACATCAAACCCCATGTCGGCACCGAAGCGTGTGAACACTGCCATGTGGGCTTTCTGGCGCGCGGGCGCATCCACATGACCTTCAGCGACGGATGCACTCGCGATTTTTTCGCCCCGCAGGTGGTGATGATTGAAGCCGGCCATGACGGGCGCGTGGTGGGCGATGAGCCGGCCGTGCTCATCGAATTCGACTTCGAAGGCGACACCGCAGCCCGCTTAGGACTGCCGGAAAGCACAGCCACGGCAAGTCATAGAGAGTAACGCCGATGGCGCCCCGCGGGAGCCCGCTTTCAGCTGCTCCGGCCTGCTATGCCCAACGTCTTAGCGCCCCCGGATTGCGTCCTCACGTTGCCGGCAGCATTTCGTGCCAGCTCCTTCTCAATGGCGCCGGCGATGCGCTCCGGCCGGATGATGGGAGCATAGCGATGTACGACGTGGCCTTCGCGATTGACCAGGAACTTGGTGAAGTTCCATTTGATTCTGGCGCCCAGCAGTCCTCTCTTCTGACTTTTCAGGTACTGAAACAGCGGATGCGCCCCCTCACCGTTGACCTCGATCTTGGCAAACAGCGGGAACTCGATGCCGAAGTTCACTTCGCAGAAGGAGAGGATCTCGCGGTCGGTGCCCGGCTCCTGGTGCCCGAACTGGTCGCAGGGAAATGCCAGCAGCTCGAAGCCGCGCTTCTTGAATTTCGCGTATAGCCCCTGCAGGCCCTTGTATTGCGGCGTGAAGCCGCACTTGCTCGCCGTGTTTACGATGAGCAGCACCTTGCCTTCGTACTCGCCGAGCTTCTGGGATTTGCCGTCACTCAGCTGGGCAGTGAAGTCGTACACGTTCATCACGGTGCTCCGTTGGGGCAAGCGCCCGCGGTTTTAGATATGTTTTCCGGCCGCCGATTTTGGGTGGAACAAATACGCACGAATACGATTCAGATCAGGGGGTCTGTTCAAAGCAGTATCCCACATTGTAGCATATGGAACTGCCGCGTCTAGAGCCACTTAAGTGCAGGTGGGACCGCCAAAGTGCGCCAAGAAACGGGAACGCAGCAGGACACTTTTGCCCGATCGGCACCGGAGAAAGTTACGGCTTCTCCGGTCCGGCCTCTTCTATCGCCTCTTCCTCCTCCCGCTTCAGAGGGCGCAGCAGCGGGAACAGGATCACATCGCGGATGGAGCGCGAATCCGTCAGCAGCATGGTCAGGCGATCGATGCCGACGCCCTCGCCTGCCGTGGGCGGCAGGCCGTACGACAGCGCGCGGATGTAGTCTTCGTCCATCTGGTGGGCTTCTTCGTCGCCGCGAGCGCGCTCGCTTAGCTGGCCTTCGAAGCGCCGTCGCTGCTCCTCGGGATCGTTCAGCTCGCTGAAGGCGTTGCCGATCTCCAGGCCGCCGGCAAAGATCTCGAAGCGCTCCACCCAGTCGGCGTTCTCCTCCGGCTCGCGCTTGTTCTTCGACAGCGGCGAGATGGCCAGCGGGAAGTCGTAGATGAAGGTCGGCTGGATCAGATGCGGCTCGGCGACAAACTCGAACAGCTCGGCGATCGTCTTGCCCGCAGGAGCAGCCGGGTCGTACGGGATGTGCGGATTGTGCGCGTTATAGCGATGCACCAGCGCGCCGATATTCTCCGAATCGGCGAAGTCCCCCATTGTGGGAGCTGCGCCCGCATTCTCCGGCCAGAACTTGATGATCGCCTCGCGCATAGTCAGCCGCTGCACGTTGCCGAAGTCGACTTCCTGTCCGTTGAAGTGCGCGACGGTGGTGGGCCCGCCATCGACCGGATCGAGCACGTCGCGCGCGATCTGCGCCAGC
>DASRGM010000071.1:0-2271 GCA_035651035.1 Terriglobales bacterium | reverse complement strand
GCGCGAGATCTGGTATCAGATTGCGCTCGACGCTTCGTATGTCGGCAGCTACACGAGTCACGAAACGCTGACCAGCACTTACAACCTCGATGCCCTGCCGTTCCCGCTTTATCAGCAGTGCTATTCGGTCAACAGCCTGTGCGATCGCACGGTGAACAATCCGTTCTACGGCGTGGTTCCCGCGACCACCAGCCTGGGGTCGGGGAAAACGGTCGCTGCCAAGAGCCTGATGGTGCCGTATCCGCTGTTCAACAGCGGCGTCAGCATCGCGTCGAATCCGTGGGCGCACTATCGCTACGACTCGCTGCAACTGAAGGCCATCAAGCGCTTCACGGGCGACCGCAACAAGGGAGGCGCGCTCACGGTGGTCTTCGGCTATGCCTTCTCGAAGAACTTCCAGGACGCCAATTTCCTGAATGTCTACGATGCAAAGCCGGTGCACGAGTTGGTGCCCTACGACAAGCCGCAGAATGTGACGCTGAGCGGCGTCTGGGACCTCCCGTTCGGCAAGGGCCGGCATTTCATGAACGGCGCGAAGGGCGTGCTGGGAGCAGCGATCGGCGGCTGGTCGATGCACTATGTGTACACGTACCGCTCCGGCAATCCGATCAGCGGCATCGACGCGGTGAACTACTGCGGCACGCTGCTGCTTGACGACCAGACCAAGCAGCACTGGTTCAATAATGACCCGTCGTGCTACAAAAACAGGCCGAACTACACGCTGCGCAACGTGCCTGACCGCTACGGCTGGCTGCGCCAGATGGACAACACCAACGTGAACCTGGCCATGGCAAAGACGTTTAGGGTGACGGAGCGATGGAAATTCAGCTTCCGCGCCGAGGCGTTCAACCTGATGAATCACCCGCTGTACGGCGCGCCGAGCACGAGCATTACCAGCGCCACCTTCGGGCAGTTGCCCAGCGATCAGCAGAACTTCCCCAGGATCGTGCAGATTTCCGCAAGAATTCTGTTCTGAGATGGGCCTGTCGGACCGGCGTCCCGTGTTCGGGCGCGACCGCGACGCCGAACCGCGCCCTGCTCGAGGTAGAGGACCTGCTTGCAAATCGGCTCGGGCAGGCTGGGAAATTCAGGCGGGGAGAGCAGCTTTGTGATCTACGACTCCAATCCCATTTGCGTAAGTCTATACCTCAACGCGTTCCGCGTCAGACCCAACAGCCTTGCCGCCTGACTCTTATTGCCGTCCGCACGTCGGAGCGCCTCCCGGATGATCTCCTGCTCGTACTCGTCGAGCGTCATCCCGTCCGGCAGGAACGGATGCTCGTCCGACTGTACCCGCGCCCGCGGCGCCATCTCCAGCTTAATGTCCGGCGCATCGAGCTTGTTTCCGGTCGCCATCACCAGGCTGCGCTCGATCACGTTCTCCAACTCGCGCACGTTTCCCGGCCAGTGATACGCCATCAGCTTTTCCATCCCTGCGTCGGTGATCGACTCCACCTTGCTGCCCGAATCCGGCGCCAGCTTGTGAATGAAATGTCCGGCCAGAAACGGGATGTCTTCCTTGCGCTCGCGCAGCGACGGGATGTTCAGCGGCACCACGTTCAGGCGATAGTAGAGATCCTCGCGAAACGTGCCCTGTTCGAGCGCGGCGCGCAAATCCTGGTTCGTCGCCGCGATCACGCGCACGTCTATGTGTCTTGTGACATTGCTGCCCAGCCGTTCGAACTCGCGTTCCTGCAGGACACGCAGCAGCTTCACCTGAATCGACGCCGGCACGTCGCCGATCTCATCCAGAAATACCGTGCCCGTGTCCGCCTGCTCGAATTTACCCGGTTTGGCAGTCGCCGCGCCCGTAAAAGCGCCCTTTTCGTAGCCGAACAGCTCGCTTTCCATCAGGTTCTCGGGCAACGCCGTGCAGTTGATCTTCACCAGCGGCCGATCGCGCCGCGGCGAGTGGAAGTGAATGGCGCGAGCGATGAGGTCCTTGCCCACGCCGCTTTCGCCCGCCAGCAGCACAGTGGCGCGGGTCGGCGCCACGCGCGTGATCGTCGCAAAGATCTCCTGCATGGCCTGGCTCCGGCCGATGATGTTGTCGAATTCGTAGCGCCGCCCGAGTTCTTCTTTGAGCTGCTGGTTTTCGTCGCGGAGCGCGCGCACCTCCAGAGCCTTGTTGACCACGGTCATGAGGTGATCGAGCGAGAAGGGCTTGAGCAGGAAGTCGGTGGCGCCGGCCTTCATCGCTTCCACCGCCGTCTCGATGGTGCCGAACGCGGTCATGACAATCACCGGCACCACAGTGTTCTGCTGCCGGAT
>DASRGM010000070.1:0-4526 GCA_035651035.1 Terriglobales bacterium | reverse complement strand
CGGGTTGAAGAACGCGCCCGGCAACGCCGACGGCCTCAGCGGCCTGGCCCAGACCTACGCCAAGATGGGTCGCACCGACGACGCCAAGCGCCTGCTGACCCAGGTCATCCGCGCCAATCCGGGCCGCACCAACGATGTGCTGATCGCCGGCGAGCTCTACATGCGAACGGGCGACACGCAGCAGGGAATCAATCTTCTGCAGCAGGCCGAGTCGCGGCAGCCTAACGCGCACGCTGAGCTGATGCTGGCGGTTGCCTATCTAAAGCTGAAGCAGCCCGACAAAGCCAAACAGATGCTCGACCTGGCGAAGAAACACGCGCCGGGCAATTCCGAAATCTTTCAGGCAGCCGCCAACTATTATCGCGAAGAGCACGATTACAAGGCCGCCATCGCAACCCTGAAGAGCGCGCCCCGGCAGAGCCCCGAGCTTTTGGCAGACCTCGGCTACACCTATGAGCTGGATGGCGATAAAGAGCAGGCCGCGGCGGCGTACACTCGCGCGGCCAACGCCAAACCGAAGGAGATCACCTTTCAGCTGAGCGCGGCGCAGGCGCAGCTGCGGCTCGGCAATCTCGACAAGACGCGCGACTATCTGGCGCGTGCGGCTGCGCTCAACGCGAACTATTATCGCCTGCACGCCATTCGCGCCATGCTGGCCAAGGAAGAAAAGCGGCCCGCTGACGCCATCACCGAATATCGAGCTGCGATCGCCGCGCTGCCGGCGGGCGGCGTGCCCGAAGGCCAGCTCTATCCGATTCAGCTGCGCCTGAACCTCGCCGAACTTTACCGCGAAAATGGCGACGATGCGGCTGCGCATCAGGAGATCCAGACTGCCGAAAACGAGATCAGCAAGCTCGACGTGCAGGGCCCGGCAAAGGCCGAGTTCCTGCGCGTGCGCGCCTCGCTGAAGACCTCCGACAACGATCTGAAGGGCGCCGAAGCCGACCTGGTCGAGGCACGCAAACTCGATCCCGACAACGTGAACATCCAGCTGCAGTACGCCAACTTGCTCTGGAAGGACGGGCGCAAAGACGAATCGCGCCAGCTGTACAGCGACGTTCTGGGCAAGGACCCCAACAATCACTTCGCGCTGGAGGCGATGGGCTATCTCTATCGCGAGGACAACAATCCGGAGAAGGCGGCGGAGTATTTCAACCGGCTGGCGAAGGCCTATCCCGACGATTATGTCCCGTATCTCGCCTTAGGCGACCTGTACACGCAGACCAAGGAATTTGCGCGCGCCGACGACGAGTATCAGCAGGCGTACAAGCGTGCTCCCGACAATCCGCTCATCATTGCTAACGCGGCCAACGCCGCGATTGAGGCGCAGCAGATCAAGCTGGCCAGCATGTGGGTGAACCGCGCCACCGGCAGAATGAACGACGATCCTCGGGTGATGGGCGAGCGCGAACGCGTTCTGCTGCACCAGGGCAACTACGCCGAGTCCGCCAAGCTGGGCTACAAGGTCCTGCAGCAATTGCCGAAGGACCGCAATGCCTCCGTTTATCTTGCCTACGACCTGTATAACCTCGGCCGCTACGACGACGCGCTGGCGATATCCGATAAGTACGACTCCGTGCTGCCCAACGAACCAAACTTCCCGCTGCTGGAAGGGCACGTTCACAAGCACTCGCAGTTGCTTGATGAAGCCGTCGATGACTACACGCGTGCCATCCAGCGCGACCCGAAGATGGGGGAAGCCTACGTCAATCGCGGCTACACGCTGAACGACATGCAGAATCCGCAGCAGGCGGCCGATGACTTCCACACCGCACTGAAGCTGGCGCCCAACAACGGTATCGCCCACCTCGGACTCGCCTTCAGCGATTTGCAGCTTCGCAAGGGCAAGGAAGCGCTCGAGGAGGCGCAGGAGGCGCAGAAGCTGATGGGCGAATCGGGCGCGACGCATCTGGCGCTGGCCACCGCCTACCGGCAGAGCCATCTTCTGGGCAGCGCCGAGCAGGAATACCGCGCCGCCATCAAGTACGCGCCCAACGATTTGGGCCTGCAGCTGGCGCTAGCCGACACGCTGTACGACATGCGTCACTATCAGCAATCGATCGAGGCGCTGAACGCCGCGCTCGGCATTTCGCCGGACGACCCGCTGATCTACGGCCGCATGGCACATGCTTATGCGCATCTCGGCAATCGCGACGAGACCCTGCGCTATGTGACAGCAGCCGAGCGCACCGGCGGCGATCAGTCGGCCATCCTGCTAGACACGGGCGACGCACTGCTGACCCTGGGCGACAGGAAGGGCGCGATGGACCGCTTCGCCCGCGCGCTCGAAGCGCCTGATGCCAATCGTGTGGAAGCCCGTCTCGCCATCGCTCGCCTGATGGTGAAGTATGGGCAGGACGACGATGCCCGCCAGCAAATCAGTCTGGGATTTGCCGAGAGCCGCATCGGAGAAGCGCCACCGGTCACCGCCGATAACTTGATCGAGGCGGCCAATCTCCTGTTGGCAATGCATGACTTCGATCTTGCGACCCAATATTTCCAGAAGGCCGAACAGGCGGGCGCCTCCGATGAAGTCGTCGATATCGGCCTGGCGAACACCTATCTCGCGCAGGGCAAGACCAAGGAAGCCGACCAGCAGCTGTCGATGCTGGGCTCCGATCCCGGCTCCAACCAAAATTACGACTATCTGCTGGCGCAGGGCGAAGTCTATCGTCAGCGCCACGAAAGTTGGAATGCGCTGACCGCGCTTTCGAAAGCCTCGCAGCTTGGCGGGACCGAAGCCGCGGAGACGGAAGGCTTGGCGGTAGCCTCGGAAGAAGGCTTGCGCGTCACCGATCATCTCAGCGTCGGAACCAACTTCACCACCGGCGGCATCTATGACGATTGGACCGTGTACGTGCTCGATCAGCAGATCTTCGGGCTGACCAGCAAGAGCCCGCAGCTGCCGCCTCCGCGCTCGGAGCAAGAGTCGCTGTGGACCACGGCTTACCGCTACCACTTCGATAACAATTTCCCGATGCTCAGCGGCTTCTTCCAGGTTCGCAATGCCGTCGGCGACGAGTCGCTGCCGCAGCAGGCGCTGGTTATCCATCGCAACACGTTCGACTACAACTTCAACAGCGCGCTGAACCCGGTGCTGCATCTGGGCGACGCCTGGATTGCATTCAACACCGGTTTGCAATTCACTCTGCGACGCGACACTTCCGCGCCCCAGTTCGAAAACCAGAATCTGTTCCGCCAGTTCGTCTACGCCAACACCAGCTCGTTCGGCAATTGGCTGTCGGTCAACGCCAGCCTTTATCACGAGGGTGGCCCGTTCACCGCAACCGGCTACAAGCTCGACTCGAGCGACGTGGGTACGACACTGCAATTCACCGTCGGCCGTCCATGGGGCAAAACGGCGCTCATTACCGGCTATACGCGGCGTGACCTGACCTTCAGCCCGCTGGTGCGGCAATATTTCACCACCTCGGCCTATGGCGGCTTGCAGCGCAAGTTCTTCGACCAGAAGCTGACCGCCAGCCTGTTGGCGGAATACATCCGTGCTTTCCGCACACAGGACACGCTCTTTGCCACCGCGCATGTGCTGCGCCCGGTCGGCACCATTCAGTGGAACGTCAATCCGCAGTGGAGGGTGGATGGTCAATTCGCTTACGAAGGCGGCTCTTCATTCCAGCAGTACGACAACTTGTACACCAGTTTTTTCATCAGTTACGTGAGACCAATCCATCGGTCCTTCAATGACGACGCTGGGGAGTTCAAGGTCATCTATCCCCTGCGGTTTTCGGTTGGCGTACAGGCAGAGCAATTTCCGAATTTCACCGGAACTGCCCAAAGCGGAACGTTGATTCGTCCCGTCTTTCGCCTGTCGATTTTCTAGCCCAGGGGAGTTCATGAAGATTTGTCTGGTTACAGCGTTCCCGCCCAGCCGGAGAGGCCTGAACGAATACGGGTTCCATCTCGCGCGGGAGCTGCAACGGGATCCCCTGTTAAGTCTCACCGTATTAGCCGACGAATTGGAGCACGACGAGCCGGAGTTGGACGACTACGACGTCCGGCGCTGCTGGCGCTTCGATGGCCTCTCCAATCCGGCTCGCCTTCTCCGCACCATTCAGGACATCAAGCCGAATGTGGTCTGGTACAACCTGCTGTTTTCCAGCTTCGGCAGCAAACCGTTGCCCGCATTTCTTGGCCTGACGCAGCCGGCCATGTCGCGCCTCACCGGCCACTACACGCACGTCACGCTGCATCACCTGATGGACAACATCAATCTTGCCGACTCCGGCGTGCGCTTTCCGCGGCTCTACCGGACGGCCGGTTCGGTTGCCACGCGCATGCTGCTGATGGCGAACTCCATCTCCGTTTTGTTGCCCGTCTATCGCCGCACCTTGATCGAGAAATATCGCGGCGAGAACGTGCACTTTCGCGCGCACGGCATTCTCGGAGGCCGGCCCGAGCCGCCCAACTTCTCGCTGCGCGGCAACCCCGAACACCGCATCCTCGCATTCGGCAAGTGGGGAACCTATAAGCGGCTGGAGTTACTGATCGAAGCTTTTAAAAAGTTA
>DASRGM010000069.1:0-5146 GCA_035651035.1 Terriglobales bacterium | reverse complement strand
TGTGCGAACCAAATCTTCCTGTCGGCGGTGTTCGCACGGAACAACTGCGCCAGGAAGGCGCAAATCGGAGTCTGCGCCCTGGCGTCTTCTAATCGGCCCTGCCTCGACATGAACTGCACGGCTGAGATCACGAGATCGGGTCTGGGGTGCAGATAGTAGTATGTCAGCCATTCATTGAGTTGCTCTTCCGTCGCAATTTTGTCGATTCCCGTGATTACTTCCGGACGGCTTTGCGCAGACAGGCCGCATGCCATACCCATCGCGATAAGGACGACACTCAGGATGGGACGGATGTTCATTGCTTAAAGGGAGCCACCGTTCATGGGTTTTGGATGGAGCTATAGCTTCGCCAGCATCGCTGCCGTCACCAGCTTCTTCTCGATGTGCCGCTCGACAATCTGCACCAGGAAGCGCCGCAAATCGGCATACTGCGCGCTTACACCGTTAGCTGCAGCCTCGTGCGCAAAGCTCTGGACCGGTGAGCGAAACATCCGCGCCGCCATCGCCCGCGACTCCGGCGCCAGTTGCGACGAAGCCAGGCGCTTATGTTCCTGGCACATCAGGCCATCGGCCAGGGCATGATAGTACGCACGATCGCCGTTCAGGTTGCGCCCACAGGCCAGGCACGCGCCCAGCTCCGGCAGAAACCCCACCAGCCGCACCAGCCAGAGCTGGAAGTAGGTCAGCGGCAGCCAAATTTCGCCGCTGCGCAACTGCTGCAGCACCGCAACCGTGAGCCGGAAAACATCGTCGTTGGCCTCGCGGTCGGGCAACGTCTCGTCCAGCAGCTCCGCCACATGTTCCAGCGCGACAACCCGCGGATAATCCAGCTCCCCCGACAGCGGCGACTCCAGTATGTCGCACGAATCCAGCCGCGCCAGCTCTTTGCCTTCGCGATCGTCGTAGTGGACGCGCACCAGCGTCATCGGCTCGAGCGCCCCGCCGAAGCGCCGCCGCGACTTCTTGGCCGCGCGCGCCACGCCCTTGATCTTGCCCTCGGCCCGCGTGAACAGCGTCACCAGCAAGTCCGCCTCGCGCAGCGGATAGCTCCGCAACACGATCGCTTCCGACTGCTTCAATGACATGGAGTCAGGGCACTGCGGTCAAACTTCGATTCTAATGGCTGCCTGCGCCGCGTGCCAAGGCGCGCTGCGCTGCACGTTGGGGACAAGCGAACGATAGAATGACATTCCGCGCCCCTTCGTCGTCGGGCCAAGGACATTCAGCCCTAAAAATATTTTTACGGTCCGGTGCAATTTGTCGATTCCGGGATTGTCGTCCGACGTACAGGTAGCGGACCGAAGCGCGCTTTTCCGGCCGCCGACTCAAAAAGGTTCCAGTGAAGGAGAGATCTCATGCGAGTTCTAGTGATGGTGAAGGCGACGAAGGATTCCGAGGCCGGGATCATGCCCAGCCAGGAGCTTCTGACCGAGATGGGCAAATTCAACGAAGAGCTGGTCAAGAATGGCATCATGCAGGCCGCCGAAGGGCTCAGGCCGAGCTCGCACGGCAAGCGCGTGCGCTTTGAAGGCAAGAAGCGCATGGTGATTGACGGGCCATTCGCCGAGACTAAAGAGCTGATTGCCGGCTTCTGGTTATGGCAGGTGCGCTCGATGGAGGAAGCCGTCGAGTGGCTCAAGCGCGCGCCGTTCGATCGCGAGACGGAGGTGGAAATCCGGCCGGTCTTCGAGGCGGAGGACTTCGGCCCTGCGCTGACGCCCGAGCTTCGCGAGCAGGAGCAGCGCTTGCGCGAGCGGGCCTCCGGCAAGCCATGAGGCACACGCTTGGCCGTCCGCATCGCCATCTCGCTCATGGTCAACTGCGAAACGCAGCAGGAGGTCGACGAGTTATGGAACAAGCTGTCGACCGGCGGCGGACCTGATCGTTGCGGCTGGCTGCAGGACAAGTACGGACTCTCGTGGCAGATCGTCCCTACTGCGCTGGGCAGGCTGATGAGCGGTCCAATCCGGAGAAATCCAAGCGGGTGATGCAGGCGATGCTGCAGATCTCGAAGCTCGACATTGCGCAATTGCAGCGCGCCTACGGCGAAAAATAACGGGCGGCGCGACTGCGCTCAGCGAATGTTGGGCAGGCCGCGGCTCAGGTCGCGCTCCAGCTTGCGCTCGTGCCACAGCCGCAGCGGACGCCAGTAGGTGATGATGCCGAAGGCGGCGATCGCAGCCAGCAGCAACACGCTGCTCACTCCAAAGAACACCACGGACGCCTTGGTGGCGGCAATGCGGGCCAGCACGACGACGTTGGCGGGGGTGATCGTCAAGGCAAAAGCCAGCGTCAGCATGCCAACCCCGGCCAGCAGCCCGGTGATGTTCTTGGCCCACTTCCCGGTGGCGTGGTATTGCGCGAAAAATGAGAAGCCGTAGTAGATGAGCCCGCCTATCAGCAGAAAATTGGCGACGATAGTGATGGAGGCCGCAATACTCATACGTAACTAGACGCGGCAGAGCTGCGGCAGGTTGGAAGCCGTCGTTGCGCCTCAGAAGCGAAAGTCGATGCCGAGGTTCTGCGCGATGTAACGCGTGGCGTCGCCGAATTGCCCCGGCGTGCTGATGAAGTCGGACTTGCCTCCGGTAGTGGCCGCAAGCTCGCGCAGGCGGTATTGCCCCTCACCTACTCGCCCGACTGGTTCACGACCACACAGTGGGACGCCTTCGACACCGGCCGCCTCGCCTCCAGCTTCGGCAGCGACTTCTCTTCCGCCATCTCGTCAGAATCGACCTCACCCGGCTCCAGCTCCGGCTTCAGCGACGGCGACGGACGACGCTAACGCTGAACGCATAGTCCCTTGTTCATCGCGTCATTTAACAGAGACTTGTTAACGTCGTCGCAGCGTTCTCTAAGGCGCCATGACTGGTAGAAGCCGTGGATCACGCACAACTCAGGCTCGTCCCGCAGTCTCTCATCGCGCACGATCCGGGCAATGAATAACGTATGACTGCCAATCCTGTGTACGCGAGTGACCTCCAACTCCTGTATTCTCTGGGTAAACTCTGGAACAGGAATACCGAAGGCTTGGGAGTTTATGGTCCTGAACGGCACCTCTTCCCATGCGATGAAGTCTTTGAAATGGTTGGCAGCTAGTTTAAAAGCGACCGGCGCCTGGGACAAAGGTACGCTACTGATGGCCAGCCGCCCCGCATCTTCGACCAGGTGTGCGGGACGCCTGGAATCCTTTAGAGCAAAAGCGACATAGCCTTCCCCCAATTCACCCATAATATTCATAGGGAAGATGTTGCCGCCGGAAACGCCATCTAGACTCCCCAGCCTGACCGGATGAGGCCTAATAAATGTAACCATCGCCACCTTGCGCTCCAGGAAGGTCATGTGCATCCCCGATCCATTAGTGGAGCGCTTCAACGAGTATGCCTGCATCAGGTAGTGAGCATAGAGGCGCGGGATGGGCAGACAATAGTTCGTTGAACGATTGGCCGAGAAGAGGACGATCGTCGATCCTGCGACCGTTATCGTCTCAACCGGCTGAAGGCCAATCTCCCCCAGCACTCGCTTCTGGCCGGCACGCTCGCAGAACTTCAGCGACAGTTGCTTCCCGTTGCCCAGATCGGCTGCCTGATCGTCTGGAAACGAGATACACAAACGAAATGGCTCCGAGCAAGCGGTCGACCAGCGACGCGTAACATCCACCGGTTCCCCGCCGCCATGTAGCCACAGCGTGATTTCGGAGTTCGGCTCTACCATTCCCACCGTAAATTCTTGTGGCAGCAAGGTATCGCCGAATAAAAGGGTCTTCAATCCTTGACGGCTGCGCCGGATAATCGACATAATGTCCCATCTCTGTTGTGTATAGCCGACTCGTTATGCGGCCTGGCGGAGTCAAGATCGGCTGCATAAGTCAGCTCGATATCGTGTGGGTGCGAACTTCTATGCTGGTGCCATTCTCCTCGTCTTGTGTCAACAAGCTTGAGAGAACGATGGTTCCGGTGGGTAAGCCCTGGCGCCGCCTCTCCGGCGGACTCGACTCCAACATATAAAAACGCTTTCCGTGTCACGCGTGAGATATGGTTAAGATAGGTCGCCAGCGCGCTTTCCGAGAAGTCGGACATTGCGTGCGAGCTGAATACGACATCCACACTGCGTGCCGGCATTCTAGAAAGCTCGAACGAAGGCATCAGGACTATGTCGCAGTCGGCGATTGCATGTTCTATGGTCTCGCTCTCTTCATATAAGGAGAAAGTCAACTGCGGAAAGGCGGTCATCAAGTAATAACTGGTCAGTGCTATGCTCTCAGGAATATCAAAGCCGATGTAGCGTACACGCGGCCGTCCGCGCAGCAGATAGTAGGCCGTCCCTCCGAATCCGCCGCCAATTTCGACGACAGTCCCGGTAGATTGATCAAGCAACTCGGTGATCCTGTGCGCGTGGTAATGCCGGGCAGGCGCACCCGCATCCACCAGCGTTCCTTCCACGATGGCGCCGAACGGATTTCCTATCTTCGGAGCCGCAAGTGCCGACGTCTCGAACCTTCCATTGGTTACTGATCGCCAGTAGTCGACTCGATGTAGAACATCGGCCATATAGTACCGGCGATGCACATCGGGAATGGTTTCGGCAAAGTACACATCAGACATTCCATAAGGGACACCGATCAGGCCAGTCGAGCACGTATCGCGAAAAAAAGTCCGGTACATCGCGCGCAGCCCATCAATGTCACACCTTCGTAAGGCCTGCATTACGGGTCTCAAGCCGCGTTCCCGCACCTCTTCCCACCATCGGCTTGCCCGATACTCCGGGGGCTCGGCCTCTTGCTGCGTTATCGCCTTGCGGTAGGCCTGGCAAATTCTCCATATCTGATCGCCGTCGTCGGTAAGATCGGCCGAATGATCGGCAAATCCGTTGGTCACATTCTCGAGATCATACCGGGGATCCCCGCCGTAGCGGCGCTCCCCCCGCTCGGCTACTCCACGCAGTTCCAAGCGGGCTGCGAGCCGCTCTTTGACTGCTCTGGCACTGAAAATCGGATGGCGAACATGCCTGAATTTCAACATGGATCAAGAGCGGCGTCGCAGAAGGGCAGAACCTCGCCTGCCGCGCATTGTTGAACGCTGCGAAGGGACACTTGTCACGTCAGAATGAACAAATTGTCGAGTCTTTGTGAACAAGTGGCCAGCCA
>DASRGM010000068.1:0-6482 GCA_035651035.1 Terriglobales bacterium | reverse complement strand
TTAATCAAGACCCACTGCTTACTCCGCTCCTTGATTGGCCGGGATTATTCCACGACTGCGAAATACCGCGGCGCGCATCAACGCACCGACGACGCTACCGCCCCGTCCTCATCCAATAATCGCCGCCTCGCACGATATACTTTCCTTATCCGCATGAGTTCCAGACCAGGATTCTCGAGGGCCCTTCGCTGCGCTCTTGTTGTGTGGCTTTTTCTCGGGCTGCAATTCGTCGTCGCACAGGACACCCCCCAGCCGCAGCCTGCGCCCGCTCTGAGCCAGCAGCCGAAGCCGATTCTGCCGCCCTCGCCGCAACCCTCGCCGCCGCAAACTCCGTCGGCAAAGCAGGAGCGCGTCATACCCGCCGCCGCCGAACGGCACTTCCACCAGGCCATGGCATTCGAGCACGACGGCAACGCCGAGAACGCGATCGACGAATACAAGGCCGCCATCAAGGAGTATCCCGACTACTTCGCGGCGCACTACAATCTGGGGCGCCTCTACCTGGACAAACGAGGTTACAGCGAAGCCATCGCCGAGCTGAAGATCGCGGTCAATCTCAGGCCGGAGGACGCCAACGCGCACAACAATCTCGGCCTGGCCCTCAAGCACAACCGCGATCTGGACGGCGCGCTGCAGCAGTACCAGGAGGCGGTGCGCCTGAATCCCAGGATGGCCAGCGCGCAGAACAACCTGGCCAACATTCTTTACATGAAACGCGATTTCAATGGCGCGATCCAGCATTACCGTGCCGCGCTGGCGCTGGAGCCCAAAGACAGCGACAAGCTCAGTCCGCAGGCGCGCAGCGATCTGGCCGACACTCATACCAACCTGGGCAGCGCGCTCGACGATGCCGGCAAGGCTGAGGAGGCAATCGCCGAATACAAAGAGGCCATTCGTCTGGAGCCGCGCGATCCCAAGGTCCACTACAACCTTTCCATCCTCTATCAGAACCGGAAGGACGCGCCGGCGGCGGTTGCTGAACTGCGCCAGGCGGCCAAGCTCGCGCCCGACTGGCCGACTCCGCACATCATGCTGGCCCGCTTGCTGAAAGATTCCGATCCCAAGGCCGCGCTGGACCAATGCGTCATTGCCGACGGCCTGACCCAGGACGCCAAGCTGCACGACCTCTGCCAGGAGCTGCAGAAGAAAGCGCAGTGATGGGCTGCCCCGGCACTTCAATTTGAAATTTGGTTTTTTAGCGGGTGGCGCACGCCTTGAGTCGTGCATATCGCGGCCGGAATCGACACGCGCTTTAGCGCCTGAGGTAAATCTAACCCTTACCTGAGCGGCTGGAGCCGCAAGCTTTCAAAGCTAAGTCTCAATGCACGCCTTAAGGCGTGCGCCACCCAAGCGCCACCCGAGATCCGTTGAACATGACTCCTAAGCGGCCCACCATCGCGATTGAGCGCTATTCACTCCCGCATCGCGAAGAGTAAGATAGATAGTTCCACCCTAAGTTGGAATCCGCGCCCTCACTTTTACATCCTCATATTGAAGGGGCTTCCTCATGAACAGCTTTGGCAGTCGTTCCGTCTTGCGGGTCGGTCACCGCGAATTCGAAATCTATCGTCTCGACGTTCTGGAAAAGCACGGCTGCCGCACGCAGCATTTGCCCTACTCGCTGCGCATTCTGCTGGAGAACCTGTTACGTCGCGAAGACGGTAAGACCGTCAAGGCCGACGACGTGCGCGCGCTTGCCGCGTGGAACGGCAAGGCCGTCCCCGAGCGCGAAATCGCTTTCATGCCCAGCCGCGTGCTGTTGCAGGATTTTACCGGCGTGCCGGCAGTCGTCGACCTGGCCGCCATGCGCGATGCCATGAAGGCCTTGGGCGGCGATCCCAGCCTCATCAATCCACTGCAACCGGCCGAGTTGGTCATCGACCACTCCGTGCAGGTCGATCAGTTTGGCTCGGCGCAGGCCTTCCAGTTCAATGCCGAGCTGGAGTTCCAGCGCAACAACGAGCGCTACGCTTTCCTGCGCTGGGGACAGACGGCATTCAAGAACTTCGCCATCGTGCCGCCGGACACCGGCATCGTCCACCAGATCAACCTGGAATATCTCGCGCGCGTCGTCTTCGTAGGCAGCCAAGGCGAAAGCGGCAAGCCGCTCGCTTATCCCGACACGCTGGTCGGCACCGACTCGCACACCACCATGATCAACGGACTGGGCGTGCTCGGCTGGGGTGTCGGCGGCATCGAGGCCGAGGCCGCCATGCTGGGCCAGGCCGTCTCCATGCTCATCCCGCAGGTCGTCGGCTTCCGCATCCAGGGCAAATTGCGCGAAGGCTCGACCGCCACGGATCTGGTGCTCACCGTCACCGAGATGCTGCGCAAGAAAGGCGTAGTCGGAAAGTTCGTCGAGTTCTTCGGCCCCGGCCTGCACAACATGCCGCTCGCCGATCGCGCCACCATCAGCAACATGGCCCCGGAGTACGGCGCAACCTGCGGCATCTTCCCCGTCGACGAGGAGACGCTGCGCTACCTGCGGCTGAGCGGCCGGCCGGACGATTTGGTGAAGCTGGTCGAAGCTTATTGCAAGGAGCAGGGTCTGTTCGCGACTCCCGAAACTCCCGAAGCCGAGTACAGCGACGTGCTCGATCTCGATCTGGCCAGCGTCGAGCCCAGCATCGCCGGGCCCAAGCGCCCCCAGGACCGCGTCACGCTCTCGCATGCTGCCCAGTCGTTCGAGCAGGCGCTGCCCAGCTTGCTGAAGCCGGGCCAGCACGTGCCGCCCAAACAGGAGGAACGCTGGTCGGGCGAGGGCGGACGCGCCGCCGGCATGGATTCGCAGCACGATGAGGTGGTCGAGCACGTGAAGCTCGACCAGGCGCTGAATCACGGCAGCGTCGTGATTGCCGCCATCACCAGTTGCACCAACACCTCCAATCCCTACGTGCTGGTCGCCGCCGGACTGCTGGCCAAGAAAGCCGTCGAGAAGGGGCTGACGGTTCCCGCCTGGGTGAAGACGTCGCTGGCGCCCGGCTCGATGGTCGTCACCGAATACCTCACCCGCTCCGGCCTGCTGCCTTATCTCGAGAAGCTGAACTTTCACCTGGTGGGTTACGGCTGCACTACCTGCATCGGAAATTCCGGGCCGCTACCGCAGGAAGTTTCCGACGTGGTCACGGGTAAGGACCTGGTAGTCGCCTCGGTGCTGAGCGGCAATCGTAATTTTGAAGGCCGCATCAATTCGGAGGTGCGCGCCAACTACCTGATGTCGCCGCCGCTGGTCGTGGCCTACGCGCTGGCGGGCCGCATCGATCTCGATGTCTACAAGGAGCCCTTGGGATACGGGCGCAACGGACATCGCGGGCCGGTCTACCTGAAAGATATTTGGCCGACCTCGGAGGAGGTCGACGAGGTCGTGCGCAAGTACGTTACCGGCGACCTGTTCCAGAAGAGCTATAGCGAGGTCTTCAAGGGCGACGAGCGCTGGCGCGGCCTGCACGTGCCTGAAGGCGAGACCTTCGCCTGGGACGATAACTCAACCTACGTGAAGCATCCGCCGTACTTCGAGAATATGCCAAAGCACCCGGCCGCGATCGAGGACATTGCCGGCGCGCGCGTGCTCTGCTATTTGGGCAACAGCGTTACCACCGACCACATTTCGCCCGCCGGCTCCATCAAGCACAACAGCCCCGCCGGCCAGTATCTGATCGCGCACGGGGTCAAGCCGGCCGACTTCAACTCTTATGGCTCGCGGCGCGGCAATCATGAAGTTATGATGCGCGGCACCTTCGCCAACGTACGCCTGCGCAATAACCTTACTCCCCATCGCGAAGGCGCCTTCACCCGGCACCTGCCCGGCGGCGAAGAGATGACTATCTTCGACGCGGCGGAAAAATATCGCGCCGAGGGGACGCCGCTGATCGTGCTGGCGGGCAAGGAATACGGTTCCGGCTCCTCACGCGACTG
This sequence comes from Terriglobales bacterium, assembly GCA_035651035.1. Classification (GTDB taxonomy): domain Bacteria; phylum Acidobacteriota; class Terriglobia; order Terriglobales; family Acidobacteriaceae; genus Bog-257. The sequence goes on along the minus strand of DASRGM010000068.1, from coordinate 2,567 downwards.
GGCGGCCAAGGGACCGCGTTTGCTCGGCGTGCGCGCGGTCATCGCCGAAAGCTTCGAGCGCATTCATCGCTCCAATCTGGTCGGTATGGGCATTCTGCCGCTGCAGTTTCTCGCTGGCGAGTCTGCCGAGTCGCACGGCCTGACCGGCGAAGAACTCTTCACCGTCGCCGGCGTGAAGGAGCTGCTGAAACACTTTGCGCCGGGCAAGATGGTGAAGGTGCAGGCGATCAAAGCAGACGGCACGCTGGTCAGGTTCGACGCCATCCTGCGCATCGACACTCCGCAGGAGGTGCAGTATTACCAGCACGGCGGCATTCTGCAGTACGTTCTGCGGCAGCTGCTGGGCAACACTGGCGCGGCCAAGCCTGGCGCACGAACTTAGAACTCGCAGCGGCGGAGCCGGAACACACGCCGCCGCCGCCGCACCGCTCGCATCCGGCCGAGCTCCGGCAACTCGCAAGCGCGCCCTCCGCAAGACAACCCGCCTTCACCCATGAGCCTCTGAATCCTCATCGCTCGAGCAAGACCTAATCCACAACCAGCGCTCTAAACCCACAGTTCCCTCCGGAACCTGATCAGCCCAAGGAGAAGTGTCGCAATGTATCACCACGTAAAAAAACTCATGTACACCGTCAACATTGGTGAGCCCGATCCGCGATTCGGGAACATGCTGCTGGAACAGTTTGGCGGCGCCAATGGCGAGCTGGCCGCAGCCATGCAGTACTCCATCCAGGGATTTAATTGCGAGGACCCCGCCCGCCGCGACCTGCTGATGGACATTGGGACCGAAGAGCTCAGCCACCTCGAGGTGGTGGGAGCATTGATTCGCATGCACCTGAAGCCTATGAAATCGGATCGCGCGGCAGCCGAGGCCGATCCGCTGGTCTCCATTGCAGGCGGCGGCGGAGTGGCCCTGTTGAACTCACAGGGCGATCCCTGGACGGCCGACTACCTGAAAATTACCGGCGACCTGGCCGTCGATTTGCGCAGCAACATCGCCGCCGAGGCCCGCGCCAAGATTGTCTACGAGCGGCTGATCAATTTCACCGACGATCCCGGAAGCAAGGAGGCGCTGCAATTCCTGATGACCCGCGAGATCACGCACATGCGCGCATTCACTGCCGCGCTGGAAACCATGGCCAAGCCGGAATTCTCGATCGGCACCATAGCGCCGACCGCGGGTTTGGTGGATGAGTTCTTCAACGACTCGACCGCGGCGCAGGACGGCGGCGGCCAGTTGGACGGCGATCTGGCCGGCTCCATTGCGCAGGCTGCGGGATTGAAAGTGGTCGAGTCACCCGTCTTCGGCGGCAAGGGGCTGCACATCAAGCCAACCCGGCCTGAGCCGAACTCGGAGGTCACCTCAGAAGCCGACTCCACTCCGGTCGGAGCCAAGCCGGTGGGCAGCGAACGAAAGCCGCGCAAAACCGGCACGCGCTAGTTTGCGTTCAATACGGCTCTGAAAACTGGAACAACGTGGGTGTCCCACCCTTCTCGCGCAAGCGAGAGGGTGCCCTGCACACGAAGCAACAACGCGGGTGCCCCATCCTTCTCGCGTAAGCGAGAGGGTGGGCCCGCACCTGAAGCCTGTTCAAGCCGCGCGCTTGAGTGTCAGCAGCGAGCTGTCATAGCGCTGCAGTAAATTCTCGCAGTCGCGATAGATTTCGCTGTAGCCGGCCTTCCACAACTCCTCTTCCGGAAATCCGCCGCTCAGCACGCCGATGCTGGTCATCTTCAGCTTGCCGGCGGCGATCGCATCGTAGGGCGAGTCGCCGATCGTGACCGCCTCGCGCGCATCCACATCTTTCAGCCGCGCCAGCGCAGCCTCGAAGATGTCCGGATGCGGCTTGCTGCGCTCAGCGTCATCGGCTGACGTCTGCTCCTGCACCAGGTCCGCGATGTTGGCGACGCGTTTGTAGAATTCGATCTCGTCGCTCTTGGCCGACGAGGCCAGCGCGACCTGCAGGCCTTCCTCTTTCACGCGCCATACCAGCCGGCGCGCGCCCGGCAGCGGCTTTACCTTCGACATGTACTTCGCCTTCCACAGCTCGCCGCGGAACTTGTCGAGCTCCTCGCCGAAGCGTTGCTGCTCTTGTTTGCTGAGGAAGACCGGGATGAGCTGGTCACCACCCTTGCCGATCTGGCTGCGCACGTCGTCGAAGGAGATCCGCTTGCCAAAGTTTGCGAAAGCTTCCTGCCAGGCGCGCGCGTGCAGGGGGACCGAGTCGATGAGGGTGCCGTCGATATCGAAGATGACTGCTTTAAGCATGATGGAAATTCCAAAGTGCAAGTGCCGGGGCTTCAGCCCGGCAGCAAAGCCAAGGTGGAAGTGCCGGGCTTTAGCCCGGCAGCAAAACTTCGTCGGCACGGCTCCACGGCTTCCTGAAAAACTCCAAGCGACGAGCCGTTCGGGTAGAGCTGGCCTTCCGGCCAGCTCTACCCCTACCTTGGCTATTACCCGGTAGTGCGGCGCTTCAGCGCCGCACTACCCGGTTCCTATCCTGAAAGCCCGCTTTGGCGGGCGGCACTCTGCCGTCCGTGCCCTTCCACCGCTCCTACGCCGCCTT
>DASRGM010000067.1:0-22545 GCA_035651035.1 Terriglobales bacterium | reverse complement strand
GTTTCCCGGCTGACGACCGATAGCGCGCGCCACTGGTATCCACAGCTGCGCAAGCCCCCTGGCACGCCGCCCAGCCGGGTCTTCGGGCCGGTGTGGACCTTGCTTTATATCCTGATGGCCATCTCGGCATGGCTGGTGTGGCGCGAATACCATGGCGGTGCGCTTCCGGCGCTGCTGATCTTCTTCGGGCAGTTGGCGCTGAACGTCACCTGGCCCGCGATTTTTTTCCGCGCACGGATGCCGGGGCTGGCGCTGGTCGAGATCGTGCTCCTCTGGCTCGCCATCGCCTTAAATTTTTTAGTCTTTGGCGCGCTGCTGCCGGTCTCGGCGCTACTGCTGCTGCCCTATTGGCTGTGGGTCAGCTACGCGGTTTATCTCAACTTCGGGATTTGGCGGCTGAACCGCTCACGCGGCTAGCGCCAGATCTGCCGCGCGAAGAAGTACGCGGTCAGCGCGAAACCGATCACGATCACGATCATGCGCACGTGCTCCGGCTTGGTCTTCTGCGCGAAGTAGGCGCCGAAGTATCCGCCCAGCACCGAGGCCACGATCATCAGGACGGTCTCCGGCCAATAGACCGCGTGCGAGACGACGAACAGCACCATGGCCACACCGTTGGAGACGGTGGTCAGCCAGGCCTTGAGCGCGTTCATGGTGTGGATGTGGTCCATGCCGAGCAGCGCCAGCATGGCGAGGATCAGGATGCCCGCGCCCGCGCCGAAGTAGCCGATATAAAACGCAATGAAGAGCTGCAGCACAACGCCGCGACCGGTGGCAAACTCGCTGTGTCCCGACTGCGCTGTACGCTCGCGCACCCAGCGCGCGATGCGTCCGCTGAGCACGAAGATCACGGTGGCGATCAGTAGCAGCCAGGGGACCAGGCCCATGAAGGTGGCCTGCGGCGTCTTGAGCAGGACCCAGGCGCCGGCGATTCCGCCGACGATGCCCGTAATAGTGAGCGGCAGCACCGTGCGTCGCGACAGGTGTTGCAGCTCGCCTCGGTACGCCCACACACTGGCCGGCTGTCCCGGCCACAGCGCGACCGTGTTAGTCGCGTTCGCGTTGACTGGCGGTATGCCGACGAACAGCAGGGAAGGGAAGGAGACGAAGCTTCCGCCGCCGGCTACGGAGTTGATCGCGCCGGCCACCAGAGCTGCCATAAAAAGAAATGCTCCCTGAAACAGGTGCATAGGCAGAGAAAGACCTCAATCGTACAACCCACAATACAGTTACACGCGGGCGCGCCTCGGTGATGTCGATCACTAATTGCGTATCTTACGGCAGGATAATTCGGCTGCGGTTGTCAGCGGCCGCCTCGCCGGCCGGACCTGGTTCCGGGAAGCGCTCGTGTAAACCATCCAGAAACCTCCGCGACAGCGGACGCCCCGAAGTATTGATGTGACCTAGGCGCACCATGAAGACCAGCGCCCGCAGCACGTCGCTGTCGCGCAGCGCGGTATAGCCCATGTGCTGCTGCTCGAGCTGGCGGAATTCCTCCACCGATCGCCGCAGCACATCCATCATCGCCAGCTGCGCCGGATTGGCAGACGGCTCCTGGTACACCAGCCCGGAGGCCACCAGTGTCTGATAGCTGCGCGCCATCGCCGACAGCGCGCCGATTAAGTCGCGGTCCTTCAGGTTGCGGTCGGAGGCGGAGAGGCGTAGCAGCGTCTGCAGCAGTCCGGCGATGAGCGGCTCATGGCGCTGCAGGAACTCCTGCGTGATCTCGACCGAAGGAAAGAGCTCCTCCGGCAGCTGGCCGCCGAAGTCGCGCGGCTTCTCGTGCTGGCGCGCCTGCTGCAGATACGGACACTCCGAGGGGCAATCGAGCGTGACCTCGCGCTGCTCGCCGCAACATTGCGCGCAGATGCGGTCGTGCAACGCCAGGCAGAAGCGCTTTTCCTTGCGGACGTGACAGATGGCGCAGGTCAACGAGTCGTCTCCCAGCCGCGGCTTCCGGCTTCTTTGAATGATAAGATCAAACGCCCTGCCCTGACCGGGTTTCCGGTAATGGCTCAGTTTGATATCACACGGTGGAAGCGCCGGGCTTCAGCCCGGCGAAACAAGCGCCAATGCTCGCGGCTTTAGGCGCGGCCGCCAGCGCTAAAGCCCCTTCCAAATCATCCTTTCGGCACGGCTGAAGCCGTGCCCTTCCACCGGCGAGATTTCAAACTGAGCCAGTATCCGGTTTCCGGCCTACTTTGTTTTTCCCGCCGCCTATGCGAAAGTAGCGCGGTGCGCGCCGTCGCCCTGCTTGGACCTTACGCCAAAGAACACCACGTGCGTTTCTTCGAGTTGCCGGGCGTCAATCTTTTTTCCGGCAACGACCTCGACCCTACGGACACGCCCGAGGCGGCCCTGATCTTCGGCGGCGACGGCACCGTTCATCGCCATCTCGGCGGGCTGGCGGCCAAGCAGGTCCCGACCCTGGCGGTTCCTCTCGGCAGCGCGAACGACTTCGCGCAATCGATCGGAATTCCCAATTTCCAGGAGGCACAGCGGGCCTGGCAGCGCTTCTGCACGAGCGGCGACAATGTCCGCAGCATCGATCTCGGAACCATTCGCGCCCTGGAAGATCGGGAGCATGGCGACGACGCTTCCTCGCAGGCCACGGCTGCCAACAACGCCACGGAGCCTTGGCATGGGGACTCGCTGGAGACCCTGCACTTCGTCCCTGCAGGCCCCCGCCACGACCTGCCGCAGATGGGCGAACGCATCATGCAGTCGCAGCTGCGTCGCCGGAGCGAAGCCGAACGCGCAATTCCACAAACCACTTTCTTCGGCTGTATCGCCGGCACTGGCCTCGACGCGGCGGTGAACCGCCGCACCATGCAACAGGCGCACTGGCTGCGCGGACACGGCGGTTATGTGCTGGCGTTCCTGCAGACCATCGGCCGATTTCGTCCGCCGTGCATCACGATATCTGTTGAGAGCAGAGGGTCGTGGGAAAGCCGCATCGACGAGCCCGGTTTCCTGATCGCTGCCGGCAACGGCGCGCAGTACGGGCATGGCATGCGCCTGACGTATCGCGCCCGCATGGACGACGGCCTCCTCGACGTGTGCTTCGTCCGCACCCTCGGCAAGCTGCGCCTGCTGCGCCTGTTTCGCGTGGTCTACAGCGGCGGCCACATCGGGATGAAAGAAGTCGAGTACTTCCAGGCCGAGCGCGTGCGGATTGCGACCGACCGCCCGATGGAAGTCTTTGCCGACGGCGAATACATCTGCCAGACGCCGGTCGAAGTCGGGGTCCGCCGCAATGCGCTGCGCGTTATCGTTCCGGACTAGCTGCCTGGCCGGTTCGGGTCGCTACTTGCGCAAGCTGTGTTGCCCGTGCCGCCCCGGTTGTCGCGCCGCGGCGTCCGGGCGCATTCTGCAACGACACCTCAAACTCCTTCAGCGCCAACTGCGGCTGCTTCAGCTGCAGCAGCAGATCTCCCAACTGCTCGCGCGCAGGAACAATCGGGCCGGGCGTTACGGGGAGCTTCTCGATGCCGTCCTCGGTGTCGGCAGCCTGGCGCAGCAGCGCCAGCGCTCCCTCCGATTTGCCTTCGGCCTGCGCGGCCCATGCCAGCACCTCAAGCCGCTGGATATCGACCTGCCCGGCCCAATACTCGCGGCCAAGCTTGTGAAGCTGGTCTTCAAGCTGCTGCAGTGTCGCGGCCTGTGTACGGGCGTCACCAGGATGTCCGGTGCGCGCCAACCCGAGCCCGCGCGCCCACACCGCGATCGCTATCACGTGGGGAGGAGTAGTGGAAGGCGGAGGCACAATGGCTGCGGCCTCGGCCCACTGCTGGCGCTCCACCGCATAGCGCACCGGCATTGCGGTTGCGGCATAACCGGCTTTGAAGTCGCCATGATTCAACTCCGGCAGCGACGCAAGCTGCTGAATCACACCCGCGGCTTCGCGGTCCTGCCCATTCTGCAGGTAGGCGTACACCATGTAGTCCATGGCGTGCAGCTCTTCTCCCGTATCGGCCTGCTGTCGCGCTGCCGCCTGGGCCGCCAAGTTCGATCGAATCGAGTCGTCCCACATGCCCAGCCGGGTAAAGATGTGCGACGGCATATGCAGGGCATGCGGCGCCGATGGCGCAATCTTCGCGTAGGCCTGCGCCGCAGGCAGTCCCTCGCGCGCCATCTCCGCGTTGTCGCAGGCGTGAATCAAGTAATGCGCCAGTCCCGGCTGCTGAGGATACTTCGCGTAGAGCGGTCCGAGCACGGCCACGGCGCGTTTCTGATAGGCATGCGTCCTGTCGCTGGGCGAAGCCGAGGCCAGCAGCGCGAGCGCATAGAAGACCTGCGCCTCGACGTCATGCGGATTCGCGGCCGCCACCTTCTGCATGGCGCCGGTGTAACCGGTGAGCCGGTCCTGGAAGGTGAGCTTCGGATCGGTGGCGTACATTAGGCTCAGGGCGTCGATGAAGCCACGCTCCCGCTGCGAGCCTGCCTTAATCTGTTGGGCGTGTTCCATCTCCTGGTGACCCGGCTCCATCTTCGACGCCGCGATGGGAGGGTCCCAAAGCTCGTGGAAGTAAGTCATGGCGATTCCCCAGTGGGCCATCGCGCATTGCGGATCTTTTTCGGCAACCTCACGGAAGGCACTTTCTGCGGCGGAATAGGCGAAGGAGTGCAGCAGGGCAACCGCGCGCTCAAACGGCGCCTGCACGCCTGCGCTGCAGGAGGTAGGGAACGACACCGCGCCCAGTTGCTCCGGCACCCCGTGCTCATGCGACTCTTGCGCCACTAACACGGCTGAGAGCAGTGCGACGGACAGCAGAATTGCCGAAACCTTCACCATGCGGCACCCGAAGCAGGTTGCAATCTTACACCTCCCCGGACGCTCACCGGCTTACGCCGAAAGCGTGTGGTAACCATGGTTCTGCGAAACGATTGGTGAGGAATCGCTAGCTTTCAGGGATGGAACCAGACCATTCCGTGAATTATTCTGGAACTTCTTAGCTGCTGCAGGGTCTATACTGGTAACAATTTCGCATGTCCACATCGGCCACTCCAGCGAGCATTAAACGGGGGCTTGCGGCGCCAGCGCCTCCGCAAGACATTCTGCCTTCGCTTTTCGGCGCGGGGCAGGGGCTTTATCCCCAGCGCAAGGAGACCTTCCTTTACTCCTTTGTTGTCCACATGCTGGCGGTAGGACTGCTGCTGTGGTCGGGACATTGGGCCTACGAGCACAAAGACGATATCAAGCAGCAGGTAACCGGCTTGGTTACCGACGTGAGCGCTTACCTCCCCTTGCCTGTCTCAAAGACGCGTGCGGGTGGCGGCGGAGGCGGCGGCGACCGCGACAAGCTGCAGGCGCCCAAAGGCGCTTTGCCCAAGCTGTCGAAAGACCAGATCGTCCCTCCGGCCATCGTGGTTCGCAATGAGAATCCCAAGCTGCCGGTCATGCCATCGGTCGTGGTTCCTCCGCAGATCAAGCTGCCTACGGTCGGCGAGCTGGGCGATCCGCTCTCCAAAGTTCTGGGACCGCCCTCGAACGGAACCGGTTCGGGTGCCGGCATTGGCAGCGGTAATGGCGGCGGCGTCGGCTCGGGTGAAGGACCGGGCGTCGGACCAGGTTACGGCGGCGGCTACGGCGGCGGCGCTTATCGTGTAGGCGGCGGCGTCAGCGCGCCCAAGGTGGTTTACGACCCCGATCCGGAATATTCCGAAGAGGCGCGCAAAGCCAAGTATCAGGGCACCGTCATCCTGTGGCTGGTGGTGAGCCCCGAGGGCAAGCCGCAACAGATTCGCGTTCAGCGCTCGCTGGGCATGGGTCTGGATGAGAAAGCCATCGAGGCGGTTCGCCAGTGGCGCTTCGAGCCGGCAAAGAAAGACGGGCATCCCGTGCCCGTCATGATCAACGTGGAAGTAAACTTCCGGCTCTACTAATCATTTCAGCGCGTTAAATCAGCTACCTGCATCGTGCAGGAGGGCGCGGCTTCGACCGCGAAAGATCTCACTACGGGATCGTGAGTGTCTTTTGGGTCGCGCTGGTACAGCAATCGACGTCGTAGGGGTAAACAGCATTTGGAAGATTGTTTTTTATGTAGGTAGTTTTCCCCGCGGGTGGAACGGGAAGCGGAGGACCATCCGTAAATGGCCACGTGCCGCCCGACTGAGTTATGTTGCAGGTTGTGATGGACGAAGGGGTGGAAAAGTTCACTTGATCGCCCGGACTGCCGTGAAAACTGTTACAAACACCAACATTGATTACAGTCTCTGCCTTTTTTGCTCCATGTGATTCCTGTTTCCCGTGCTTGTGTTCGCTGTGTTGGGACATCGCTGTTCCTTTCATTGACGTCTTGGATTTGCTGTGAGGGGGCCACTCGCCTCGCCGTTAGTCGCGGCGAGCTTACTGCCAGGACGATCCCGCCCTTTCCGTTATCTGCCGATATCCTGGGTTACTTCCGAGATTGCTGAATTCCGGGCTGTTGGCCACCCGGCTGGCAGGATAGCCAGCTCCCACCGCCTTCGCCAGCCATTCGACGGCCAGGCCGGTTTCGCCCAGGTGGTTGTAGACCGAAGCTGCGTCCACCAGAATCTCCTTGTCATTGTGTCCGTACTGGAGAGCCTGCTGCAAGTATGACAATGCTTGATCCCGCTGCCCGGTTACGGAATAGTAGTTGGCCAGATTGCTGAGAACGTCGGGGTCATGAGCGTTGACCTTCAACTCTTCACCTGCCAGTTCTATGGCTTTACGGTACGCCTCCATCGCCGCACCTTTGTCCCCTCTGTAGTAACGCGCCTCCGCGAGATTACCCCAGGTCACGTACTCCTTCGGGTCCAGCTTAATCGCCTCTTCGTAAGCCGCCGCCTCATCGGCGAACCGTTTCAATCCAAAGTACGCGGCTCCCAAATTCACATAGGCGGCCACGGTCGGCCGGATTGCAATCGATTTCTTCAGTGGTTCGATAGCGTCGGCGTTGCGGTCCATGTTCACATAGGTCGCGCCCAGGTTGACATAGGCGGCGTGGCCCTCGGGCGCCAGGGCGATGACCTTTTGGAACATCTGCACCGCTTTTGCGTATTCTTCGCGACGAAGATAGAAGGTGCCGAGCGAATTGTAGCTAAACGGACTGTTGGGGTGGGACTCGATGGCGCGCTCATAGGTTTGCTCCGCCTCAGTTATGGCGCCCTGGTGCTCATAAGCAAGCGCCAGGCCAACGAAAGCAACCTCGCTGCCCGGCTCCAGTTCGAGCGCTTGCTGGTACTCGGTGATCGCTGCGCGGTATTGTCCGCTGCCATCGGCGATCAGGCCCAGACAGGTATGGCCGGCAGCACCGGCATTGCCCAGCGCGACCGCTTTGTTGCACTCGTCTCTGGCAAGGACCGTCCAGTGTTCGTCCTTGGTGAGCCAATACCGGCGCCAGTAGGCTTCGCCGAGAGCGGCGTTGGCGGAGCCGAAGTTGGGATCCAGTTTCAGCGCCTGATTCAACATCAGAATGGCGTTCTCGACATTTTCCGCGCGGGGGAAATTCAGCAAATACCCGCGGGCCTGGAGATAGTAGCTATACGCGGCCGGGTTGCTGGTGCCGTGAATCTTAAGCGCCGCCTGCTCTTCCGGCTGGAGCTTGAGCCGAAGCGCCTTCACTGCGCCCGCTGCTATGTCGTCCTGCACCGAGAAGACATCCGCCGCCGGAACAGTCAGGGAATCACCCCCAACCACACTGCCCGTGCGGGCGTTGAGCAATGAGTAGGAGAGGCGAATAAGCTCTCCCGACCGTTCCAACGTAACTACCAGACCAACATTGGCGCCAAATTGCTTGCGCGCTTCCGCGAGCGAGCTGACGCCACGCTCTTGCAAGTTGCCGGCCGGTATGATCTCCAGCGCGTGGTTCTCGCTCAAAGGTCCCAACTTAGCGGCTACGCTCTCGACGACGCCCTGGCCCAAGGCCGTGAGCTTCTCATCGCCCGCGATGTCCTTGAAGGGCAAAACCGCCAAGACCGGGATCTGTGGCAAGCCTGGCGACAAGGCTGAAGACTTTTCGTTTGACAGGGGACGGAAGGGGTTTGCAATGACGCCGGCGGCGAACAACGCAATTGCCGCGATCACAACACACGCACCAGCCGTATAGATCCAGCGATGGCGCCGAATGCTCTCAACAATCGCCTGTGGTACGGAATATCCCAGCCGTTCGCCCGACAAAGCGCTCCAGAACTCTTCCACGCTTTCGAACCGGGTCGCGGGATTCAATGCCATGGCTTTGGTGATCGCGTCGCGCCAGCGCTGGGGAACGCGCTTGCCCGTGGCGCTCGCGTCGGATGGCACGCGCCCGCTACCCGTCTGCGGCCGCATGCTACTGGCTGCGCTTCTAACGGCGGAGGTTTTGCCGCTGGCGACGGTGGCCGGCTTGAATGGCGTCTCGTAGTTCGTCGGAAGCTGGCCCGTCACCATCTGGAAGACGGTCACGCCCAGCGCATAGACGTCGGTGCGTGGGCTGCACTGGCCGCGAAATTGTTCTGGCGGCATGTAGTCGGGTGTGCCGACGACTTCCGGATGCGAGGCCGACACGGTTTCCCGCGTCTCGGGGTTGGTCGCCAGTCCGAAATCGGTGATCTTGAGGCTGGCGCCAGTGCCCGCCGGCAGCAGCATCACGTTGCCGGGCTTGAAGTCGCGATGCACGATGCCCAGCTCGTGCGCGGCCGCCAGCGCCGATACCATCTGCCGTATCAGCGGCAGCGCCTGTTCGCACGACATCGCTCCCCGCTCGTGCAGCCGCGCCGACAGCGTCTCGCCCGGCACCAGCTCCATGGTGAGAAACAGCACTTCGCCGTGCTTCTCGTCGCGATGCCGGCCAAGATCGAAGACCCGGCAGACGTTGGGATGGCTGACCGTGCGCGCCAGCTGAATCTCCTGGCGAAAGCGGTCCACCTGCCGCGGCGACGAGGCGCGCTCCGGCGCGATCGTCTTCATCGCGACGCGGGCCTTCAGCTCCAGGTCGTCGACCTCGTAGACCTGGCCCATGCCGCCCTTGGCAATGAAACGAACGACCCGGTAGCGCTCAGCGATCAGGTCGCCGGCGGCGAAGATGGGAGCCGTAGGATCTGGGTGCGGGGAGGGCGTCTGGTTGTCGCGAGAACTGGCGACAACCGCGCCGTCGTTCATGCCGGATTGGTCGCTCGGTTCCAACTATGTCTCCAAACCATCCTCCCGAAAATACCGGGACGCAGAGACAGACTTACTCCAACTTGTGAGCGGTAATCCGGCCAGTAAGGGATGTACGGCAGCCACATTACCCTCGCCGAGGGCTGGGAGCACGCTGTTGCACTGGATTATAGCCCGATTTCGTGCCGCTGCAGACGGCGCGTTTCGTAAACGCGGTCACTGATTTTGATCTTGGCCGGAGCGGGGCGGGCTTCCACCGGCGCCTTTGCGCATCGAGTGCGCCACGATTTGAATGAATGCGAGCGCGCCGATGACCGCCAGGATGCGCAGCCACCAGGGCCAATGCGGCGCCGGAGCGTCGTCCTGCGGTAAAGCCAGCGCACTGCCGTAAAGCTTCGCGGCAACCAGCGGCAACAGAATGGCGAGCCTGGTTCTCATGCGCGGTAAGCTGGTCAACAGCAGAAGCCAAGCCAGCTTAGCGGAGATTCTACAGCACTGGCAGCGCAGGATTGCCTTCTTGAAACCGCAATGGGTTCAACGAAGGTTTAAAAGGGTAACGCTTGGGACGAATCCATTTTGAAAGCGCTCGGATTCAACGAAGATTTGAAAGGGCACGGCTTCAGTAAGAATCGGTTTTAAAGGACATGGTTCAACGTTGGTTTGAACGGGCACGGCTTCAGCCGTGCCGGGAAGGTCGTCGATTTTTCTTCCAAGCCGGCTTCAGCCGGCGAATAAGCCTTCGCCCCTCCCGGGGACTTGGCTTAAGCCCGAGTTTTGCTTGCGCCGCTACCGGCCGGCTGAAGCCGTGCCTTTTCAAAATCAATTGCTACCAAGTGTTGAACTGCCGAATGCCAATTGCCGCATTAAAAAAAACCGGGACGAGCTCTGCGCCAGCTCGTCCCGGGGTGAGCGACGGTAAGCGCGAAGCTAACCTTTGTTGGGGCCCGCTCCATGCATTTTCGCGCGCTCAATCAAGCTCTGTACCTGGTCTTTCTGCGGGTAGTCGGGATTGGTCGCCAGCAATTTTTCCCAAATCACTACGGCTGCTTTGGGATCGTTCTTGCCCTGCCACTTCACAATGCCGAGATTAAACAGCGTGCCGGGATGGTTGGGCCGCACCGCCAGCGCCTTCTCGAAGCTGGCGATGGCCTTGTCGGCGTCGCCCGTGTACCAGTAAGAGGTGCCGAGGTCGGTGCGCACATCAGCGTTGCCGGGCTGGACCGCAACCGCCTTCTCGTAATATTCGATAGCCTGCGGATACGCTTGCCCGTCATAAAACAGGTTGCCCAGCTTGGCCAGTATGTCGAAGTCTTTGGGAGTCTGCTTAAGTTGCGCGAGCATTGGCTCGGCGGCCTTGGCCAGCGCCTCGGCCGAGACGGCCTGCTGTTGCTGCGGCGACCCAATGCCGGGCAGTTGTCCTGCGCCCATTCCCGAGCCGCCGGAAGCCGCCGGCGCGGCCGCCTGCGCTGTCTCGGCAGAAGACGTAGTGCCGGCTGAGCCGCGGGCGAAATAACCCATGGCAATGCCGATCGCCAATGTGATCACCGCCAGCGTGTAAGCCTGGGCGGTGGTGAAACCGTTCTGCGCAGATTTGGACATTTTGCAATTCCTTTGTACTTGGCACTTCGCATTTGGCACTTGGCCGAAGCTCTTGTGCCCGCTATTTATCGCAAGAGTTTCGCGTATGTGAACGTTTCGCCTCTACTTGCACCTTTGAAATCAGCCGGTTAAGCATGCGTCGCATCTGACCGACTTTCTTTCCAAGTTCGATGTGCGCCTCCCCTTCCAGATAACCCAAGTCCCTTGCCAGCAGCAGGAAGTACTCCAGTTCGCTAGCCGAGCCCATCGCCACATTTAGAAAGCGTCCAAATTCTGGATTACCAGAGCGTCCACAACCTTCCGCGATATTGGCCGCTACCGACGAACTGCAGCGCCGCAACTGGCTCACGACGCCGTAAGTCTCCTCACGTGGAAACGTGCCCGTGTTGCGGTAGACCGCGAGCGTAACGTCGTGGGCAAGGTGCCAAACATCGAGATCTCGAAAGTCTTTCATCGTTGCCTTAGCCAACTGCCATCTGCAACTGCCAACTGCCAACCGCTAGTTCCTTCCCACCGGCTCGAGTTGAAACAGCTTTCCTACCGCCGCTGTCAGCACATCCTGCTCTTCGCGCTCGGGAAGCTCCTTCAACTCCCTCGCCAGCGAGCCTGCAATTCTCTGCGTGATGTGCGAGGTGAGCACGCTCAGCGCCTGGTCCTGATCTTCGGTGAACGGTCCGAAATCCTTGCGTAGTACTTGCAGCTCCTGGCGGCAGAGTTCGTCCAGGCGGCGCCGCAGCGCCACGATCGTCGGCACGACGCGCTCGGCCAGCACTTTCTTGCGGAAGCCCTGCACCTCCGCCTGCACAACCTTCTCGGCAGCTTCGGCGGCCGCCCGCCGTCCGGCGGAGTTGCGCCGCACCACGTTTTCCAGGTCGTCCATGTCGAACAGGTGGATGCCGTCCACCTCGCGCACCGCGGGATCGATGTCGCGCGGCACGGCAATGTCGATCATCACCATCGGGCGATGTTTACGCTCGCGCGCGATGTTGGCTGCCTCCTGCCGACTGAGGATCACGTGCGGACACGAGGTCGAGCTGACCACGATATCGGCCGTCTTGAGGTGCTCGATTCGCTCGTCGAACGAAACCGGGATAGCGCCCAACTGGGCCGCCAGCTCCTCGCCGCGCACTGCCGTGCGGTTCATTACCTTCACCCGGCTGGCGCCCGCTTTCATCAGGTAGTGCGCCGCGCGCTCGCTCATTTTGCCCGCGCCGATCAGCAGCAACTCGCGCCCGGCCAGGTCTCCCAGCACCTCGCGCGAAAGCTCAACCGAGGCGTACGGCACCGACACCGCCGAGGAGCCCACGGCCGTCTCCGTTCGTACACGCTTGGAGACGGTGAGCGCCTTTTGCATGACGGTATCCAGGAAGCGTCCGGTGGTGCCCGCCTGCTGCGCTAGCGCCCATGCTTCCTTCACCTGTCCGGTGATCTCCGGCTCGCCCAATACCATCGAGTCCAGGCTGGAGGTGACACGGAAGATGTGCGTGAGGGCGACATCGTCCATCAGGCGATAGAAGTGCGACCAGTCGCAAAGCTTGAGTGCGTATTGCTGGGTGAGGAAGCGAAGCACCGAATTCGCCGCCGTCGGCACATCGCTGGCCCAAACGATGAACTCCGTACGATTGCAGGTGGCCAGGACGATAACTTCCTCGATGCCTTCGGAGCGCACCAACTGGAGCAGCGCCTCGCTGCGGCGCGTCGGGCTTATCCAGAAACGCTCCCGGACGGCTACCGGCGAGGTGCGAAAATTAAGGCCAATCACGGCTAACGTCGGTTCCACGGCTTCCTTTGCAAACATCTCTGCAGGAGATGAGAGCATTGCGGATGCCAATCGACGATTGCCGGCTCGAGCCGGCTAAGCGGCAGAATCCGCGTAGCTTATGGCGAACGGGCACGCCGGAGCGGCGACCGCATCGGCCACAGATCAGCGGCATATCACCCGATGGTCGAGTGTTTTCCCGCGAGAAATTCGGGACCCGACAATTGGCGATTGGCATTTGGCCCAGAGCTTAGGAGGTGGAATCCATGTCCAACCGCCAAGTGACAAGTGCCGACTGCGAAGTGCCGATCCGACATTTTTCTGGCGAAGGCTCGTTCCGGGTAGTACATTGAATTCTGTCGTAATTCGAAGCGCTTTTATAGCAGCGCCCGGGAAGCGCTCGTTCACAAAGGAGAAGAGAACCTGATGAGAATGAAGTGGTTTACCGGTATCGTCCTGTTCAGCTTACTGCTCGCACTGGCGTTGCCTCCGATGGCCGCGGCCGACGCTGCCGCCGACTACAAGGCGAAGTGCCAGGGCTGCCATGGTCCGGGCGGCAATCCCAGCGAAGGTATGGCGAAGTCGATGGGCATGAAGCCGCTGGGCAGCTCCGACGTACAGAGTATGTCGGACGCAGACCTCACGAAGACCATCGCCGACGGCAAAGGCAAGATGAAGGGCTTCAAAGGCACGCTTACTGATACGCAGATCGGCGATCTGGTGAAGTACATCCGCACACTGAAGAAGTAATCGCGAACCATACGCAGGAAAGGGCGGCCTCCAGGCCGCCTTTTTGTTTGCGCCCGCGATGGATGTGGGTGCCCGGTGTGGGTGCCCCAGGTTCGCGTCCATGTTTTTGGACGCTAACCTGGGCGCGGCTGCGAGTTATACTCGACGACGTTCTGTTGTTGCTGGAGGCGAGATGAAGGACGACGACGCTCCCACCCCCGACCAGACCTCCGGACTGACCCGCCGCGACTTCATGAAAATTTCGGGCATCGGCGCGGCGCTGCCGCTGGCGCTGGGCCCGACCGTGGTGCGCGCCGCCGGCGAAGACGTCCAGGTGCACGGGCCGGGCAAGGTACCCATCGCGCTCAACGTCAACGGCAAGAAGCTGACCGCCGAACTGGAGCCCCGCGTCACGCTGCTCGACGCGCTGCGCGACAACTTCGACCTGACCGGCGCCAAGCGCGTTTGCGACCGCGGCACCTGCGGCGCCTGCACCGTGTTGATGGACGACAAGCTGGTGTACGCGTGTTCCGTGCTTGCCATCGACGCGCAGGGTACGAAGATCACAACCATCGAAGGGCTCCTTAATTCGACGGCGGCGGGGCAGGGCTCGTCCTCCGACGAGGGCCTTACGCCGGTGATGGGTGCGTTCGTGCACTACGACGCGCAACAGTGCGGCTTCTGCACGCCGGGATTCATTGTCGCCGTCACGCGTTTTCGCGAACTGCATCCCAACGCGACGGAAGAGGAAATCCGTCGTGGTCTGAGCGGCAACTTCTGCCGCTGCGGCACCTACGACGGTATCCGCGCGGTCGCGATGGCGCCCTCCGGGAACACGACTGGCCAAACTGGGTAGTGCTGGCCTTCAGGCCAGCGTCGAGGTCTTGTGTTTCTGAATCCGAGCCGGCCTCAGCCGGCGACAGAAGTCATACGAGGGTTTTTTCAGCAGCCTTTTCAGTCGTGCCCTGTTATGAAGCGGAACGCTGTCGACCAATTCGCGATCGATTCCAGTAAGGGCAGCCCAGTTCACCGTTCACGGCAATGAGGCATTCATGAGCGAATATACCTGGCCCGACCCCGCAAAAAGTCCGCTGCTCGGCAAGCGCATCTCCCGTGTCGATGGCCCCATCAAGTCGTCTGGCCGCGCTAAGTACACCTACGACTACAACCCGCAAGGTCTGCTCGCCGGCGCCATCCTGCGCTGCCCGCACGCGCATGCGCGGGTCACCGGCATTGACACCTCCGCCGCCGAGAAGATGCCGGGCGTCAAGGCCGTGCAGATCATCCAGAAGCCCGGCACAGAAATCTTCTGGGCGGGTGACGAGGTAGTAGGCATCGCTGCCGTCGATGAGCCCACCGCGCAAGACGCCATCCGCGCCATCAAGGTGAAGTACGAGGTCCTGCCGCACTTCGTCTCTGATCGTGAGCCGCCGAGCAACATCGGCGAGAGCAGCGGCCCCATCAGCCAGGACGACTTCGAAGACCTGGAGGGCAACCAGGTTCCCGACGAGCAAGTCATCGCCGCCATCAAGAAGAACGGCATCAGCTTCCACGTTGACGATAACTACGTGAAGGAGCTGGAGGGCTACGGCGTTGACCCGAGCGTCATCGCGGCGCTGCGCAGCGCCAAGTACGTGGAAGCCAGCGGCCAGCAGCGCTCCCCCTACAAGAAGACGGCGGTGCAGAAGCAGGGCGATCCCGATAAAGCCTTCGCCTCCGCTGCGGCGACCTCCGAAGGACT
Organism: Terriglobales bacterium; assembly: GCA_035651035.1. GTDB lineage: Bacteria > Acidobacteriota > Terriglobia > Terriglobales > Acidobacteriaceae > Bog-257. The sequence continues at coordinate 7,614 of DASRGM010000067.1, read as the reverse complement.
CTACGGCGCTTCCTGCATCACGCACTGCTGCCTGGAGACGCACGGCATGGCGGCGGAGTGGCCCAGCGCCAACGAGATGACGGTGCACATCTCGACCCAGAATCTCTCCGGCATCGCCGCGCAGCTGGCCGAGCCCATGGGCGTGCCCGCAGGCAACATTCAGGTGATGCAGCAATACATTGGCGGCGGCTTCGGCAGCAAGTTTTCGCCCGACCGCTGGGGTGTGGCCGCGGCGCAGCTTTCCAAGCAGGCGGGCGGCAAGCCGGTGAAGATGATGCTCGACCGCGCGGCCGAGCAGGAAGTCGCGGGTATGCGGCCCTCCGGCTTCGCGCGCGTCAAGATGGCCGCCGACAAAGACGGCAAGCTGATCGCGTGGGATTCGCGCTCGTGGGGCACAGGCGGCATGGGCGGCGGTGGGACGCCTCCGCTGCCGTACATCTTCGACATCCCCAACCAGCGCAAGCAGCACGTGGCCATCGCCACCAACCAGGGCAGCGCCCGTGCCTGGCGCGCGCCCAACCATCCGCAGGCCGCGTCAATCACCATGTGCGCCTTTGAAGATCTCGCGGCGAAGCTCAACCTCGATCCGGTCGAGATGCTCACCCGCAACCTTGAGCTCACCGGCCCGCGCGCACAGATTTATCGCGACGAGCTGCCCATCGCCGCCGGCCTGATGGATTGGAAGAAAAACTGGCATCCGCGCGGCGACAAGGCGGCCGGCCCGGTGAAGCGCGGCCTCGGCCTTTCTATCCACACCTGGGGCGGACGTGGCCACAACAGCGACTGCGATCTCACCATCTATCCCGACGGCTCGGTCGAGATCAAGATGGCCACGCAGGACCTGGGCACCGGGTGCCGCACCATCATCACCATGGTTGCCGCCGATGCGCTCGGCATCCCCATGGATCAGATCAAGCTGCTGATCGGCGACAGCCGCTATCCCGTCTCAGGCGGCAGCGGCGGCAGCACGACCTCTGGAGGCGTGACGTCCTCCACCCGCCGCGCCGCCATTGACGCGCGCAATGCGCTGTTTGCCAAGGTGGGACCGTCGCTCGACTCCCAGCCTGATGAACTGGAGGCAGTGGATGGGACGGTGCGCCTGAAGAGCGATCCCGAACACAAAATCTCGTGGAAAGAGGCCTGCGCAAAAATCGGCGCCATGCCGCTGACGGTGCGCGGCAAAAATCCCGACAAGTCGAAGCCGCCCGACCTGACCAACAGCGGCGTGGGCGGCGTGCAGATGGCCGACGTCTCGGTCGACACCGAAACCGGCATCGTGAAGATCAACCGCATGGTCGCGGTGCAGGACTGCGGCCTGGTCGTCGACGTGAAGACTGCCGAGAGCCAGGTCAAGGGCGCGCTGATCATGGGCGTCAGCTACGCGCTATATGAAGAAAAGATCATGGACCCGGTGACCGGCCGCATGCTGAACCCGAACATGGAGTTCTATCGCCTGGCCGGCATCTCCGACGTTGGCGAGCTGAAGGTGCATATGATGACCGGCAAGGGCTACGACGAGCGCGGCGTGATCGGATTGGCCGAGCCGCCCGTGGTCTCGCCCGGCGCAGCCATCTCGAACGCCGTCGCCAACGCCATCGGCGTGCGAGTGCCGTTCCTGCCGCTCACTCCTGACCGCGTGCTGGAGGCGCTGGGCGAGGTCTAGTCGGTATTGGAACGATTCGGGCATCGATGGAGATCCTCGTACTCGCCGAGATTCTCATCCAGCTTGAGCTTCAAGATTTGGCGAGAGGGGCATCCACAAGGCGCTCGCGGGCCATTTCCGCTCCGTAGGCCAGACAAGCCAAAACGTCCGCCTCCTGGAGCAGAGGTAGAAGAGTTGGAGGCGATGCTTTGGGCCAACAACCGCAGCAGTAGTTGGGGAACTCCCCATCCAGAGATGCTGCCCGTCCCGCTCCCGCCCCTCCGCCAGACCCGCTCCTTCGTGCTAAAATTCTCTCTGAATCCCTGCATAAGAGACGTGTGCCTTGATCGAGATAGCACCTTCCATTTTGTCGGCCGACTTCGCGCATCTGGCTGAGGATTGCCAGGCCGCCATTCGCGGCGGCGCCAGCCTGTTGCACGTTGATGTTATGGACGGGCATTTCGTGCCCAACATCACCATCGGGCCGCTGGTGGTCGCGGCGCTGCGCAAAGTGGTCGATGTGCCCCTCGATTGCCACCTTATGATCACCAACCCCGACGAGTACATCCCTGCCTTCGCCGATGCCGGCGCAAGTTGGGTCTCCGTGCATCAGGAAATCTGCGTCCATCTGAATCGCACATTGGAGCTGATCCATCAGCACGGAATGAAGGCCGGTGTGGTAATCAACCCCGCGACGCCGGTGCAGACGCTGGGCGAAGTGCTCGACCTCGTGCACCATGTGCTGGTGATGTCGGTCAATCCCGGCTTCGGCGGGCAGAAGTTCATCCCATCGACGCTGGAGAAGGTCCGCAAGCTGGCTACCATGCGAAATGCCAAGGGAGTGAATTTCCGCATCGAGATCGATGGCGGAATCGACCTGGAGACAATTGGGCCGGCGGCACGCGCCGGTGTGGAATTGTTTGTCGTCGGGAGCCATGCCTTCGGCCATGGCGATCCCGCGCGCCATGTGCAGGAGCTGCTGAAGGCCGCGCAGAGCGCCATGATGCAGACGGCGTAAAAGAGCAGTGGTCAGTGGCTGATGGCCAGTGGCCAGTTACAAACCAAGGACGAGCCCCGGACGACGCGGGTTCAGTTTAGCCCAGCACGACGTGCTGGATTCTCCAAGGTGGTTAGGATGTTTCGTCGAGTAGTTATGGCCGTAACGGCGGCGTTCCTGTTAACGCCGTTGTGTTCGGTCGCGCAGGACACCAATGGCGCGCCGGCGCAGGCCGGCAACAGCGCTCCCGCTCAGTCGTCGAACAGCACGCCTTCGCAGGGTACGGTCGCCACTCAGGCCCCCGCCGCTCCCAAAAGCGATGCCGGCGCGGCCAAGCACTCCAGCAGCAAGAAAAAGAAGAGCAAGAAGGTTGCCAACCCCATCGCCAACGTCGACTCCAAGCAGCCCGACAAGGTGCTCTTCGATCGCGCGCTGGATGCGATGAAGCACAGCAAGTACGACGTCGCGCGCCTCAGCTTGCAGACGCTCATCAACACCTACCCCGATTCGGAGTATGTAGCGCGCGCCAAGCTGGCCATCGGCGACTCCTGGTACGCCGAGGGCGGCGCCGCCGCCATGGCCCAGGCCGAAAGCGAGTACAAGGACTTCATCACCTTCTTCCCCAACATGCCCGAAGCGGCTGAGGCGCAGATGAAGATCGCCAATATCCACTTCCGCGAGATGGAGAAGGCGGACCGCGATCCCACCCACGCCCTGCGTGCCGAAGAAGAGTATCGCCAGATGATCCTGCAGTTCCCCGACAGTCCGCTCATCCCGCAAGCCAAGGAGCGTCTGCTGGAGGTGCAGGAGGTGCTGGCGCGCCGCGAATACATGATCGGACACTTCTACTATCTGCGCGACAGCTATGCGGCCGCCATCGCGCGCCTGAAGTCCGTCACCGACACTTATCCGCTCTACAGCGACGCGGATGAGGCGCTCTTCGATCTGGGCAGCGCCTACGAGAAGCAGGTCGATCTGATCCGGAAGTCCAAGCTGTCCGAGGTCCAGAAGGGTGTGCTGATAAAGCAGTACACACAGGAGGCGGCCAAAGCCTATGACCGCATTCTCACCCGCTATCCCCTGGAGCCTCGCGCCGACGACGCCCGTAAGCGTCTGGAAGCGCTGAAGCAGCCCGTACCCAAAGCTACGCCGGAAGCGATCGCCGAGGACAAACGCGAAATTGCCAGCCGCGGCCAGCTCGGCACCGTCGGTAAGGTGATGGAGAACTTCCATCGCGGCCCCGACGTCTCGGAGGCGACCAAGGTTGGCGAACCCACACTGGTCGATCCCAAGCAGTCCAGCGCGCCCGATTTAATCCGTGCCGCTAGCGCCAGCGCCAACACCTTGCTGCCCGGACACGACAACAGCGTGACCGTGGAGAAAGTTGGCGATGGTGCCCCGCCTGCCGAGAACGCTCCGGTCCCCCGCTCGGATGCGGCTCCGGATTCGACCCCGCCTGCTGCGACTAACACGGGCTCGGCCGATACTTCGGATGGAGCTCCGGCGGCCGGCAGCGAGATGAAAAACGATCTGGCACCCGCTCCCGGTGCTCCGGCCGCGCCTCCGCCGCCTAGTCAAGTGAACGATATTGCCGGCAGCAGCTCCAGCACTACGTCGCAGCCTGCAGCCAGCGCCTCCACTCCGCAGCAGGCCCCGCCGGCGAACTCCGATACCGAGAGCTCATCGAAGAAGAAAAAGAAGAAGCATCTGCTGCTGTTCTAACGCCGCTGAGGCGTGCCGAAGGGGTCCTTGAGGCGCTGAGATCGCAAACTCAGCGCCTCGACGTTTATGTGCGCTTGCGACGCGGAGGATCATCTACGCCGCTCGGCAACTGCTTTACAATCGGCTCGTGTACTGGTTCTACAGCCTGCTTCTGTTCCTGGCGCTGATCGTCAGCACGCCCTGGTGGCTGCTCGAGATGTGGCGTCACGGTAAGTACCGTAGCGGATGGAGCGAGCGCCTGGGAGCCGTTCCGCAGCGGCTTCTGGGGCACAATGGCGAAGAAACCATCTGGGTACACGCTGTTTCGGTTGGTGAAGTACTGGCGGCCGCGCCGGTCATCGAGGCGCTCCGCGCGCAGTTGCCGGGTTGGCGCATCGTTGTCTCCACCACCACCGACACTGGCCAGCGCCTGGCACGCCAGCGCTTCGGCGAAGACAACGTCCTCTACCTGCCGCTCGACCTGCCCTTCTCGGTGCGCCCGTATTTTGCGGCGTTGCGTCCCAGGATGCTGGTCCTGGCCGAAAGCGAGTTCTGGCCCAATCTGCTGCGCTGTGCACGTCTGTCGGGAGCGGCCGTGGCCGTGGTCAACGCCCGTGTCTCAGACCGCTCGCTCCCTGGGTATCTGCGCTTTCGCCGCCTGCTGCGGCGCGTGATGCAGAACGTCGACCTCTTCCTCGCGCAGAGTGATGAGGACGCCCGCCGGCTAATCCGGATTGGCGCATCGCCGGAGCGTGTCTCGGTCAGCGGCAACCTAAAGTTTGACGTCTCGCCCCCCGTCAAGTCCCACATTGTTGCAGAGCTGGCCGATGCCCGGCGGCGCGAAAGCATTCATCCGGTTATCGTGGCCGGCAGCACGCTGGAGGGCGAAGAGTCGCTGCTGCTCGCGATGTTCCGGCAGGTGGCGGCGCGATATTCCGGCGCGCTGCTGGTGCTTGCACCTCGTCATCCGGAGCGCTTCGCTGCGGTCGCGGCCCTGCTCGCGTCTTCCACCCTGGGCTTCACGCGACGCTCCGAGTGGAACGGCGAGCAGGCAATCGCCGGCAGGGTCCTTCTCCTCGACTCCATGGGCGAGCTGGCGGCTCTGTACGAGTTGGCCGACTTGGCGTTTATCGGCGGTAGCCTGGTGCCGCGCGGCGGTCACAACGTCATCGAGGCGGCCCAATTCGGCGTGCCCATTCTGGTGGGCCGCAGCACAGAGAACTTTCGCGACATCGTCGATATGTTTCGCCGCGCCGGCGCCCTGCGTGTGGTCGATACAGCAACCTTGGCTCCGGCCGTGTTGCAGCTCCTCGCCGACACCGACCAGCGCCAAGCCATCGGCCGCCGCGCGCTTGAGGTTATGCGCTCGCAGCAGGGCGCAACCGGCAAGACCGTCGGCGAGCTGTTGCGGTTGCTCCGACTGCCCGTACCCGCAGCCGAAGTTCCATCGGAGAGCCGCAGGTGAATCCCCTGGCGGCGCTGTACGGCGGAGTGGTCCGTGCGCGTAACGACCTGTACGATCGTGGCACCCTGACGGTCCGCCGCCTGCGCGGACCCGTTGTGAGTATCGGCAATGTTGCCGTCGGGGGCTCGGGAAAGACTCCCTTCCTGATCGCGCTCGGCGAGCTGCTCCTACAACGTGGTATAGCTTTCGACGTGCTCTCGCGCGGCTACGGGCGTGCAACCCACGGCGTCGCCCTGGTGGATCCCGGCGGCTCGCCGCGTGACTTCGGCGACGAGCCCCTGCTGATCGCGCGCAAGCTGCGCGTGCCCGTGATTGTTGGCGAGCAGCGCTATGTGGCCGGACAATTTGCCGAACAGCGCTTCGGCCCACAGCTGCACCTGCTGGATGACGGCTTTCAGCATCGGCAACTGGCGCGCGACTTCGACATCGTGATGGTCACGCCGACCGATGCGCGCGATGCGCTGCTGCCCGCCGGACGCCTGCGCGAGCCACTCTCCTCGCTGGCGCGCGCCAATGCCGTTGTGCTGACCAACTCCAGTTCGCCCCAGGATCTGCCGATCCACGGTGCGCAGCTTTGGCGCGTGACCCGCGGCATTATCGCCCTTCAGGTCACCGCTCCCTGCTTTGCCTTCTGCGGTATCGCCCGGCCACAGAACTTCTTTGTCGATCTTCGCGCCGCCGGTATCCCACTCTGTGGGACGATGACGTTTAGCGATCATCACCGCTACACGCGGTCCGACATCCTCAGCGTACAAGCCGAGAGCAAACGTTGCGCGGCCGCAGCCTTCGTCACCACGGAAAAAGACGCGATCAACCTTGCATCGCTGGCGGCGGAGCTTTCACCGCTGCACATAGTCGCAGCCAGGATGCAACTGCACGATTCCGACAGCGCAGTCGACGCGATTCTCGCCAGAACCGGAACGTGGATGCCGCGCTAAGTTGAGTGCTGATGGCTGAGTGCCGACAGCCGGCAGCCGAGTGCTACCATCGTCTTCATGCCCAGACGAATTGCGGTGGTGCCCGGCGACGGCATCGGCAAGGAAGTGATTCCTAACGCGCTCGAAGTCGTTCGCGCCTCGGGCGCCGACGTCGCTTTCACCGAGTTCGATTGGGGCGCCGATCGCTACCTCAGCGACAACACCACCATCCCGCCCGACGGCTTCGAGATACTGGCTCGCGACTTCGACGCTATCTTCGTCGGCGCGCTGGGCGACCCTAGGGTCGCCACCAACATTCATGCCAAGGAAATCCTGCTCGGCATGCGCTTCAAGATGGACCTCTACGCCAACGTCCGCCCGGTGCGCCTGCTCGATGCCTCACTCTGCCCGCTGAAGAACGCAACGCCCGACGACGTGAACTTCACCGTCATTCGCGAGAACACCGAGGGCGTTTACATGGACATGGGCGGCGTCTTCAAGCAGGGCACCCTCGAAGAGTTGGCGACCCAGGAGGACATCAACACGCGCAAAGGCGTTGAACGCATCATCCGCTTTGCGTTCGACTACGCGCGCGCCAACGGCCGCAAGAAGGTGCTGATGTCCGACAAGTCAAACGTGATGACCTACGCCGGCGGGCTGTGGCAGCGCGTCTTCAAGCACGTCGCGAAGGACTATTCCGACATCCAGACGCAACACATGTACGTCGACGCGCTGTGCCTGCAGATGGTGCGCGAGCCGCGATCGCTCGACGTCGTCGTGACTAACAACATGTTCGGCGACATCGTAACCGATCTGGCTGCGGCGCTGCAGGGAGGGTTGGGTATGGCCGCCAGCGGCAATATTCATCCCGGGCGGACCTCGATGTTCGAAC
>DASRGM010000066.1:0-3467 GCA_035651035.1 Terriglobales bacterium | reverse complement strand
TTCGACACGTTCATCACACCGGAGCTGAAGACAGGTCTGCTGGTATTGCTGGGCGCGGTTCTCTTCGTGCTGCTCATAGCATGCGCCAACATTGCGAATTTGCTGCTGGCGCGCGCCGCCACGCGGCAAAACGAGATGGCGGTGCGCATGGCGGTGGGCGCAAGCCGCAAGCGGCTCGTGATTCAACTGCTCGTGGAGAGCGTCCTGCTTTCCTTCAGCGGAGGCATCGCGGGCGTATTGGCAGCATTCTGGGCAATCCACATTATCAACCGCAGCTTGCCGCCCAATACCTTACCGGTGCCGATGATTGAGATGGATGCGACGGTGCTCTGGTTCTCGCTCGGCGCGACGTTTGTGACCGGGCTGCTCTTCGGGATAGCGCCGGCCCTGCGCACCGCGAATGTCGATCTGAACGAAGTGCTGAAGCGTGGTGGTCGGGGCTCCTCCGGCAGCATGCGAGCCCGGCTGCGCAATGCACTGGCAGTAGTGGAGATTGCGCTGGCGACTGTGCTCCTGATCGGGGCTGGATTATTCATCCAGAGTTTCGCCAAGCTAACGCGCGTTCATCTGGGCTTCGACTCGCACGGCCTGATTACGTTTCAACTGGCGCCCCCGACGGAGAAGTATGCTGTCACCAGCAAGGCGCCCGAGCTCTATCGCGCGCTGCTCGAATCGCTGCAATCCATACCTGGCGTTCAGAGCGCTGCGATTTCGAGCGGCATTCCCTTCGGCGCCGGCAACTACACCACTCACCCGATTTTCACGAACGATCGCTCCATCCTCCCCGGCGACGCTGCCGTGCCGGTCGAATGGCGGATCGTCAGCCCCAGCTATTTTCGTACTATGAATATCCCGCTGTTGCGCGGCCGCGGCTTCAGCGATGCCGACGGCCCGAGCGCGCCCAAGGTGATGATCGTCAGTGTGACGACTGCGAAGAAGTTTTGGGGAGATGCCGACCCGATCGGCCACACGTTGCGCCGCACCGCCGACCGCAACACGCCGTTCACGATTGTCGGCGTCGTCGGCGATGTGCGGAGCACGGCGCTGAACCAGCAGGCGCCCGAGCTTTACTACCCCATGGGGCCGCGGGTGACGCCGCTTACCGATGTCGTCGTGAGGACAGCTGGATCACCCGACGCGCTGCTGCCGGCGATTCGGCAAAAGATACACGAATTGGATGCGGAACTCGCGCTGGCCAACATTCGCCGCGAGGATGAGTGGGTCTCGAACAGCGCGGCACAACCGCGGCTGAATACCGTGCTACTCAGCATCTTCGCCGCTGTGGCGTTGCTGATCGCAACCGTTGGCATTTACGGCGTGCTGGCCTACTCCGTCACGCAGCGTACGGCGGAACTAGGCATGCGCATGGCTTTGGGAGCAACGCCCCAGGCAGTGTTGCGCCTGGTTGTGATGGAAGGCATGAAGCTGGCGCTGATCGCGATCGGCTGCGGATTGCTTGCCGGCTTGGCGCTGGGCAAGGCGCTGTCCAGCTTGATCTTCGGCGTCGCCGTGCGGGACCCGTGGACGCTCTCGGGCGTTGCGTTCACTATGGCTGTTATCGCCCTCGCCGCATGCTTGGTACCGGCGGTGCGCGCCTCGCGTGTGGATCCCATGGTCGCGCTTCGCTATGAATGAAGTCGGTTCTGCACCTGCATGGGAGATTGCGGAAATGCCTGGGCATTTAACATGAACACCTGGATTGCTCCATCCGCGCGTGGGGTTCAACATTTGCTTCCTGTCGCAGACCGCGAATCTAGTCATGGACATTGATGGCTGTTCGCGTCTCCTAAAAAGTGAGAGTACGACAAGGTAGGAACAAGATAGTTTCAGTGAGGAATGTGCTTCTGACGCAGAGCATTATGCAGCCAGATGGCGTTGGCGGCGGCGTGACCTAACACCGTGTTATCAAAGATCACCCAGGTTTCCCTGCTCTCCGAGCAGTTATCGAGTACCTGAAGCCGTTGTGCAAATCTCGTCAGCCACTCGCTCTCGTACTGCGAATAGTAGGTGCGCGGAGTTCCGTGGAGGCGCCAGTAGCACAGGCCAAGCCAGCCTCCCGGCAGCGCCGCGAGTTCGGAACCTTTGGGTGGGTCAGCCGCTACACGGGCAATTTGAAAGCTTCGCAGCAAGGTGTCGACCGCACCCGAGAACCAGCTCGAATGACGGGGCTCCAGCACAACCCCGCCTTGATGTAGCTGGCGCAACTTAGTAAAGAAGTTCCGTACGAAACTTTCCTCGAAAGGGAGCTTCGGCGGGAGCTGGATGAGCACTGGTCCCAGTTTCTTGCCGAGTGCGCCCACCGCGTCAAAGAATTCCATTAGAGCGTTATCGGTATTCGCCAGCTTAGCGAGGTGCGTAATAGTCTTGGGCGCCTTGACGGCAAAGCAAAAGTCATCCGGTGTCATCGCGGCCCACCGTTCCCATGTAGAGCGCCGATGCGGCCGGTGAAAGCTGGAATTGATCTCCACGCAAGGCAATTGCTTGGCGTAGCGCTGAAGCTGCGAAACGTGAGCGCCTTCTGCGGGGGCGGCGAAGAGCTGCAGATGCTGCTTCGGCACTGTCCAGCCTGCCGTACCGACAAGAAATCGCATACGTCCCAGAGTACACCGCTGCGTTCCGTGCCCCTCATCGGCCAGACAGCGGCCGGCAACTTAGGTCGGAGATTACTCCGGACTTGAAGAGATGCTGGTGCTTAGAATGCGAAGCAAAATCCAGGGTTCGAGACGGGAAAACGTTCCGACCGCACTTAGCACCAACTTCCGCAGGACTGATTCAAGTTTTGGGGCAAAGCAAAAATCGCTTGTTCGTTGACTCGCTTCCCAAACGCGAAGTCCAAGTAGCAAACTCTCCAGTCCAGGTCTGCGCGCAGATCTGGACTCGACTTTTGGCGTTCAGAGCAACTTTGGGGATTTGCGCGAGACAAGCTCGGGGAGGGATATAGACACGGAGGAAAGGGTTGAGATCGAGAGTGAGCGCATCATCGGTTGAATCTCGTGCACGGCTCCATTGCGGTCGTCGCTCTTTCACTAACTGTGCCGCTTCGTCTCTTCTTCGTCAGGTGCGTCGGCGAGGAAGTCCCTTTGCCGAGGCCTCGGATCCAGGTGGTTCACGGAACGGTTCCACAAAAATGCGCTCGTAACACACTTCCAGCACGGTCAGGTATTCTGTCCCGCTCGGCGCTTGGAGAACTACGCTGTCACCCGCTGCCGACTTCATCAATGCGCGCCCGAGAGGTGACACCCAACTGATGTGGTTGCGGTTGAGATCGACCTCGTCAGTGCCCACGATGCTCACCACTCGCTGCGCTCCCGCGGCATTGGCATAGCGCACGGTCGCCCCGAAGAATGCCCTCGTCTCCCGCTGCCCCGCTCTCGGAGCTTCCGGGTCCACCACTTCCGCCGCATCGATTCGCTTCGTGAGAAAGCGAATACGCCCATCGATCTGGCGCAGCCGCCGCTTGCCGTACT
>DASRGM010000065.1:0-66391 GCA_035651035.1 Terriglobales bacterium | reverse complement strand
CAGCCATTTCCCGGCGCACATCCAGCTTGATGCCGGGATAGTCCAGGTCCTGGGGAATGAGCACGTCACTGACATCATGCATTTGCCGCAGCCTGGCCGCGAGCTCGCTGGCGACTTGATAGGCGGCGTGCTGATTGTTGCCGGTCACCTGGATATCGATCGGCGCGGGCATGCCCATGTTAACCACCGAATCCACCAGGCCGCCGGTCTGGAAGTAGGTGGAAATCTCCGGCAAGTCGGAGGCGAGCTTGCGACGCACACGGTTCATGTAGTCGAAGGTGCTGACCGCATGCTCTTTGTTCAGGCTGACGAGCACGAAGGCCGTGTGCTGCGCGGAGTTGCTGGTGTAGATGGACGACAGATCGGGTGTCATGCCGATATTGGAGACGATCATGCGCAGATCATGCGGCGCGACAACCTCGCGGATGTCATTCTCGACGCGCGCAATGTATTGGTTGGTCATCTCCAGTCGCGAGCCGGTTGGCGCCTTGACGTTGATCACGAACTGCCCGGGATCGGTGCGCGGGAAGAAAGCCACGCCCATCAGGGGAAACAGCGCGAGGCTCAGAACAAAGCTCGCCATGATGACGACGACCGTTGCCACGGGCCGCCGAAGCGACTTGTCGACAGTGGCATCGTAGCTGGCGAGCAGACGGTTGTAGCGGTGATTGAATCCTGCAACGAACTTGCCGAACAGCGACTTCGTTTGCTGGTGCCCGCCATGGCCGTGCGCCGTCTTCATGAACTTGGCGCAGAACAGCGGGACTACCGTCATGGCGACCAGGTACGACGCCGCCAACGCTAGCACTACACCTATAGCCAGCGCGGTAAACAGATATTTACTGACCCCGTATAGGAAGATAACCGGAAAGAAAACGATCGCGGTGGTGAAGGTCGCAGCCAGGACCGCAAGCTGCACTTCCTGGCCGCCGCGCTCCGCCGCGGTCACCGCATCCTCGCCCTCTTCCATGTGGCGGAAGATGTTTTCCAGCACCACCACGGAGTTATCGATCAATCGCGAAAGCACCAGCGCCAAGCCGCCGAGGACCATGGTGTTGATCGTGCCGCCGAAGAGATCAAGCAAAATGAATGCCGCAAGGCAGGAGACCGGGATCGAAATCAGGACGGAAATCGTGCCGCGGACGGAGCCCAGAAAGATCAGGATCATCACCGCCGTGAGCACCAGGCCGATGCCGCCCTCGCGCAGCACGTTGCTGACCGCGGTCTTCACATAGAGCGATTGGTCGAAGACGACGTTGGTGATCAGCGACTTCGGCACATCCAGCAGGTGCCGGATGCGATCGCGTACGCCATTGACGATCTGGATGGTGTTGCTGTTGCCGCCCTGCTTGAGAATCGGCAGGTACACCGACTTCTGGCCGTCCACCCGCACGATGTTGTACTGAATGGCCGCCGAGTCTTCGGCATGGCCGATATCGCCGAAGCGCAGTACGCCGTTGCCGATCGCCTTCAAGGGCACATCGTTCATGGCCGAAACGTCGGGGAGCTGGGCGTTGCTGTAGATGTTGTAGTCTCTGGGGCCGATACGCACGTCGCCAGCGGGCAGAATTTTGTTGGCGTCGTTGACCACCTTCACCACGTCCATCGGGCTCATCTGCGCCGCTTCCAGCTTCACCGGATCGACGTAGAACTGAATCTGGCGATATTTGCCGCCATAGGGTTGCGGGACCGACGCTCCGGGAACGTTCGCGATCTGATTGCGCACGTTGAATTGGCCGATGTCGTGGAGCTGCGTTTCGTTGAGGCCCTGTCCCTTTAGCGTCACCAGGCAGACGGGAAGGCTCGAGGCATCGAACTTGAGCACCACCGGAGGCAGCGTTCCCTGCGGCAGTCTTCGCAAATCCGCCATCGCCAGATTGGCGATCTCGCTGACCGCCGCGTCGGCATCGGTGCCCGGCTGAAAATAAACGCGGATCAGGCTGACGCCGGTAAGCGAGCGCGATTCGATATGGTCGATATTGCTGCCCAGCGTGAAGAAGCGTTCGAAGGTGTCGGTGATGTTCGCTTCCACCTGCTCCGGCGGCATGCCGTTATAAAAAGTGGCCACCACGACGACAGGTATGTCGATGGGCGGAAAAAGGTCAACCGGCATGCGGAAAATCGTCGTGACGCCCACCACGACAATCGCCAGACATAACATGAGAATGAAGAATGGATAACGAATCGCAAAACTCGACATACAGCTGCTCCCTGTCGAAACGCGCGGCCGGGCATTAGGTAAAAGGAACGGAACCGCCGGTCATGCTGGCCGGCTTACTCTGCGCCGGAGAGCTTGCCGACAGCGGTGAAGTCGGCACGCTTCGCCTTCACCAGCTCGCCCGCCTGATATGCGCCCAGGTTTCCGATAATCACGCGCTCGCCCTCGTTGAGTCCGCTGAGCACCTCGGCGCGGTTCGGAGTCTCCACTCCCAATACGACCGGCCGCACCTGTACGCGGTCCTGCGAATCGACGACCAGCACGCTGGTTTTGTTGTCGGACCGCAATACGGCGGTGATGGGAATGGTGAGCGCATCCGGCCGGCTGTTGGCCAGCAGCGTCACATCGGCGTACATGCCGGGCTGCAGATGATAATTGGGATTAGGAACGTCGATTTCGACCTGCATCGTGCGCGTTGAAGGATCGAGGGCGCCGGTGAAGCGCGTCACCTTGCCGGTGAAGTGCTCGCCTGTGGCCTGCACATGAACATCGGCGGCATCGCGAATCCTCACCTTGCCGGCCAGAGATTCAGGCACCGGAATACGCAGCCGCAAGACATTTACTTGCGCCACCGTGACCACGGGGAGGCCGGAAGTGTTCGAGGTGCCCGCCTGCACCAGTGCCCCCGTGTCGGAGAAGCGCCAGGTCACGACACCGTCGTAGGGCGCAGTAATCCGGGCATAATCCTCGAGCGCGGCATAGTGCTGCTGGTCGGCCTTGGCAACCGCCAGTTGCTGCTGTGCGGCGGCCAGCGCCGACTTGGCAGCATCCACCTGCGCCTGCGAGGCACGGTCCTTCGCCGTCGCATCGTCGAGTTCCTGCTCCGCAATCAGCCCCGGGCGAACCTTGTCCGTATTGACCAGGCGCTGGGCATTGGCATGCAAGGCAACATTGTCGGCCTGGGCTCGCAGGACGTCGCTCTTGGCCCGCTGAATTTCCTCTTCAGCGTGGTGCACCTCAGCTTTGGAGGCATCTACCTGGGCCACCAACTCCGGGATCTCCAGCACCGCCAGCACCTGGCCGGTATGCACACGGTCGCCGATATCGACGTAAATGTTCTTGATGTATCCGGCGACCTTGGCATGCAACTCGACATTCTGGTAAGGCATGAACTGACCCGCGATGGACAGCGAGTCGGCTACCGTCTGCCGTTTGACATTGGCTACGGCGGCATAGACCTCATCGGCGCCGGCATCCCTGGCAGCTACCGAGGCGGCGCCGCCTGCCCGCACACGTGCCACAATGAAGGCCGCAATGACCAGGCAGAGCAGGACGCCAATCGCGATAAATGCCTTCCGGCGGCGTCTTGTTCTCGGTTTTACTTCGTGTGAAAGTTCATCGGCAGCCATTGGCATGCCCCATCCTCACTCCCGACTACCCGGCTTTATGACACCAATTGCCGCCGGTATCAACGGGTAAACGCGCACGAAACCAGATATTAACTTTCCGAAAAATTGCCGAAAAGAATCTAGCTCTGGACGGGAGGGGGCCGCAGAAAGCGATGCAAATGCCGGAGCCGAATATTGCTGGGGGGTGGAACTACGAAAGCGTCGTGAAAACGCCGTTGTGGACAGAGGCACAACCCAAGCAGGCCCAAACAGATCAGCCACGAAGGGGAGACGCTTTGCGGTGCCACAAAGCGGGCATCGATTTTTTCTCCACCGGCCCACAGCTTGCTTGCTGTAGAAGGCGTAATTTGCCCGTGACTGATGCCCCGATAGACGGCCGTCTTCGCGTGTAATGCAAAGAAGAAGAGCAACGCGCAGAACATTACGGGCAGCGCAGCCCGCAGCATCTGGCTTCGTTTTGTTCGAGGATTCAGAAGCGGCACCAACTAGTGATTATACGCAGGGCAAGCTGATTTGTGAGCAGCCTTCCAATGGGCGCGCAATCTTTGCTCGCCATGACAATCGCAATGGCAATATACTTGCCTCGCGTGGAACCTGCCATTATCGTAGTCGTCCTGATATTGGGTGCCGTCCTGGTCGCATGGTTGCTGCGCAGGCGAATTTGAGAGTGTGTCTCAGGTATCTAATAGAAGGGCCGGCGGCACTGCACTAATTGCCGCCCTCGATATCGCTAGTCCTTCTTCCCGCCAGTTTTGCGGTTCGCCAAGCTGCCAACTAGAATTAAACGGGGCTCCGAAGGCCTGATCGGGGCCGCGACTTGGGATTGCTTATTGAAACCTATCACGCCAAACAAGATACTTTTGGTTCGTTTCAGCGCATTGGGCGATGTGATCCAAACCTTGCCCGTGCTGAGCATGCTGCGCGATAGCTTTCCCGACGCCCAGATCGGCTGGGCGATTGATACGGAACTGGCGCCCATGATCGAAGGGCATCCCGCCCTCGCGTATGTGCACCGGTGCTCGCGCCGGACGTGGTCGAAAGCGCTGCTCCGTCCGCCAGAGTGGCTGGCGGCCGGGCGCGACTTCAAGGCTTTTGTGGATGAGGTGCGCGCGGTTGGCTACGACGTGGCCATCGATGCGCAAGGTCTGTTCAAGACGGCATTGCTCCCGGTCCTGGCGGGCATCAGCCGGCGCATCGGATATAAGCACGGACGTGAGTTCAGCAGCATCTTCTACACGGAACAGCACGTGCGCCGCGGCGAGTATTTCAATCCTGAGGTCTTCCATCTGGAGCACATGGGCGAACTGGCGCGCAGCATCGGCGCAACCGATTTGCGTTACTCGGTAGAACCGCCCATGATCACGGAAAGCGCGCGGCATCGGGTGAGCATCCTGCTCGATAACGCCTTCGCAGCTCCCGCGCCAATCGTCGCCATCTCGCCGGCAACGCAGTGGAGCAGCAAGCACTGGCCGGAAGCATACTGGACCACGCTGGTCTCGCAGCTTCTCTCGGAGACCGATCTAAACTTGCTCTTCCAGGGCGCTCCCGCGGACCGGCAGCTAACACAGCGGATCCTGCGCGCTATCCCGCATGAGTGGCTGGCAGGACGTGTGCTGGATGTCTGCGGGAAGGTGCCAATTGCCGATATGTATGCGCTCCATCAGGGCGTGCAGGCAGCGATTGGGCCGGACAGCGCCCCGCTGCACATTGCAGGCGCGGTCGGAGTGCCGGTGCTGGTCGGAATCTATGGCCCTACCGGCTATCGCAGGACGCCACCCATCGGCAGCCCAGTCATCCGGCTGCTCTCAAGCGAGGGGCAACTCGCCTGCCAGCCGTGTCATAAGCGCGTTTGCCCGCTCGGCACCACCGAATGTATGCTCAGAATCCAACCCGGCGAGGTGTTCCGGGCCTTAGTGGCCGGCCTGACCGAAGCTGGCATCTCGTTTCAGGGCCGGGGCGCCGCCACGGTAACTTAAATGCCGCAAAGCAATACAAGCTATTCTGCATCGCGCGATGCGACTCTCGCCGCGGGCGCCATTCTCAATTTCGACAAGCTGTCTGGTGCCGAGTTGCACACGGAGCCGTTCGAGTACCTCCTGGTCGACGACTTCCTGCACCCGGAGTCGAAGCACGCAATTGTTACGGATTTTCCTACGATCGAGCGCCATGGCAGCTTCCCGCTCTCGACGCTCAAGTATGGTCCCACATTTGGCCGGTTGGCCGCCGAGCTGTTCAGCAAAGAGTTTACCGCCTTAGTAGGCGAGAAGTTTGGGATAGACCTCAGCCGGTATCCGACGATGCTGACCGTGCGCGGCTGGTGCGACAGCTCCGACGGACAGATCCATACCGACTCTACCAACAAAGTCATTACCGTGTTGCTGTACTTGAATCCCGAATGGACGAGCCCTGGCGGGCGGCTGCGGCTGTTGCGCTCGAAGAAGCTGGACGACTACGCCGCCGAGGTCGCGCCCACCATGGGTAGTTTGATCGTCTTCAAGCGCAGCGACCGCTCCTGGCACGGTCACGAACCCTTCGAAGGCCGTCGTATGAGCCTGCAATTTAACTGGGTCAACAGCTCCGGTTACATGCGGCGTGAACGCCTGCGGCACAACGTGAGCTCGTTTTTGAAGCGGTTGCGCGGCCAGACGGCTTACGAAGGCTAGGCAATCCGCGCCGCGCTTATGCCCACCAAGACCGGCGGCCCGCCGTTGTCCGTCACCATTGTCGCCCAGGACGAAGAGCGAATCGTCGCGGAGGTGCTGCGCTCAGCCAGTGCGATCGCCGACGAGATCGTGTTTCTTGACAGCGGCTCGAGCGACCGTACGCCGGCAATCGCCAGAGATTTCGGCGTCCGCTTCTATCAGCAGAAATGGCTGGGCTACGCCGAACAGAAGAACACCGCGATTGATCTTGCCTTGGGCGAGTGGATTCTGAGCCTGGACGCCGATGAGGCGCTGACTCCAGCCTTGCAGGAGGAAATTCGCGGCCTCATGCAGCGCGGCGTACCTGAATCGATCGCCGGATTCACAATTCCGCGCGTGCTATTTATCGGCAATCGTCCCGTGCGCGGCGGCGGCTTCTATCCCGACGCGCAGCTGCGGCTGATACGCAAGGGCCGGGGACGCTTTGCGCCGCGGATCATTCACGAATCAATGAAGGTCGATGGCCGCGTCGTGCAGCTTAAACACGACCTGCTGCACTACGCCTACCGCAATGTTGAAGATTTCGCGCAAACCATGGACCACTACGCCCGCTTGAGCGCGCAGCACTATCTCGAGCACGAGAATACTGCCTGGCGTGCCAGTCGGCTGAACGAGCTTTTGACCCCGGCGTGGACTTTCTTCTACCGGCAGATTGCGCGTGGCGGGATCTTTCACGGCGCATTGTGCTGGAGGCTGAACGTTATTTACGCAGGATATGTGCGACAGAAAATCCGCTACCTGCGCGAGTTGCGACGGCAATATCCCGCTTAACGAAACTCTTCGATCTACAATTCTGCAAGGGATCGGCCGGCCTTAAAGCTAGCGTTCGTGTTGGACCCAAGGAAATTCGGGCTGGTGGATCGTCAGAGATGATCCACCAGCCCGAGATGTGCATAGCGAGTGCTGGACGCGATGCTTTCGCATCGCTCTACCACTCTGCTAGATGTCGTAGTACATCTGGAACTCATACGGATGCGGACGCAGACGCATGGCGTTCACTTCCTTCTCCCGCTTGTAGTCGATGTAGGTGTTCAGCATCTCCTCGGTGAACACATCCCCATTCAGCAGGAACTGGTAGTCCTTCGCCAGATGGTCGAGCGCCCCTTCCAGCGATCCTGGCATTGACGGCACCTTCGCCAGCTCCTCCGGAGCTAGATCGTAGATGTCCTTGTCGAGCGGCTGGCCGGGATCGATCTTGTTCTCGATGCCGTCCAGACCTGCCATGAGCATGGCCGAGAATGCCAGGTATGGGTTGCAGCTCGGATCGGGGGGACGGAACTCGACGCGCTTGGCCTTCGGCGACGCCGAATACATCGGGATACGACACGCCGCCGAGCGGTTGCGCCGCGAGTACGCCAGATTCACCGGAGCCTCGAAGCCGGGCACCAGGCGCTTATAGGAGTTAGTCGTCGGCGCGATGATCGCCGACAGCGCCGGGCCGTGCTTGATCAGGCCGCCGATGTACCACAGCGCCATCTGCGAGAGACCGGCATATCCGTCGCCGGCGAACAGCGGCTTTCCGCCCTTCCACAACGACTGGTGCGTGTGCATGCCGCTGCCATTGTCCTGGAAGAGCGGCTTGGGCATGAACGTCACGGTCTTGCCGTACTGGTTGGCGACGTTCTTCACGATGTACTTGTAGAGCATCATCGAATCGGCTGACTTGATGAGCGAGTCGAACTTCAGGTCGATCTCGGTCTGGCCGCCGGTGGCGACTTCGTGATGGTGGCACTCGACCACCAGCCCGCAAGTCTGCATGGTCATTGCCATCTCGGTGCGCAGGTCCTGGTAGTGATCGGTCGGGGAGACGGGAAAATAGCCTTCTTTATAGCGGGGACGGTAGCCCAGATTGTTCTCCACCCGGCCCGAGTTCCAGCGGCCCTCTTCGGCGTCGATGAAGTAGAAGCCCTCGTGCTCGTTCTGGTCGAAGCGCACATTGTCGAAGATGAAGAACTCAGCCTCGGCGCCGAAGTAAGCGGTGTCGGCCAGCCCGGTAGAGGCCAGATACATCTCCGCTTTCTTGGCGATATAGCGCGGGTCGCGGTCATAGCGCTGTTTCGTCACCGGGTCGATCACGTCGCAAACCATGACCAGTGTCGGAACCTCGGTGAACGGGTCGAGCATGTAGCGGCCGGCATCGGGGATAAGCAGCATGTCGCTTTCGTGAATGGCCGCCCAGCCGCGAATCGATGACCCATCCATGCCGAAGCCCTCTTCGAAGGAATCTTCGCTCAGTTGATAAATTGGATAAGAGACGTGGTGCCACAGTCCGGGAAGGTCGGTGAAGCGCAAATCGAGCACTTGCACGTTGTGCTCCTTCACAAACTCCAGGACTTTCTTGGGATCAGGCTTAGTATCAGACATTCGAACCCTCCTCTATAAGCCCGGGCGGACGCGCCGCGCCGGATGGGTGGTTAGGCTTACGTTGAGCTTGAAATGATGTGTGGGTGCCTTCTTAATGTGCGTGTGCCCCGTTGTTGTCGTGAGTGCCCCATTCCCGCGACAAGGCTCGGGCCGGGCTTTTTCGCCGCCGGCGAGAAGCTTGCCCCGGTGGACCAGGCGCGGAAAACGACCTGCCGAGCGACTCGGAGTTAGCAACAGCATGGATGAAGATTGTGTGGGAGGAAGGCCACGGTCCTCGGCCCACATATTGAGCATAAGGGCCAATCAATCCACGGAGAAATCAAATGTTTCTATAGCGGCAATAAGAGCAGCTTATGCAGCCTAAAGCCCTGATTTATTGGAGACAAATGCTTGCTCACCCGAGAAAACTGCACTATCGGCGAGGCATCCCGGCGCCTGCCGATGTAAGGCATGGACAATAGTGTGTCGGATCGCTTAAAGATTTCCCAACTGATGGCCTTCCGGTACGTCTCCATGCTACCCGATCAGGTTCCTTCTCTGGAATTCGCGGATTATTGACTCAGCCTTGAAGCCCAGTTCATCGAGGCCAACAACGATGAACGTATGAATCGGACCTACTTGGCCTCTGCCGTGTCCGCTCCATCCGTCACCGGGAGGCGGCGGAGGGACGAACGCGCAGCGCTGCTGCCTGCGCCCTACATGGTCAAGCTCGCCAGCAGCACGCAGGAGTTCCGCGACGCGCTGCGGTTGCGCTACGACGTCTTCAACCTGGAGCTGCGCGAAGGGTTGCAATCGTCGCACGCAACGGGATTTGATTTCGATCCCTACGACGCAGTTCTCGACCACATCATCGTGACATGCAACGATTCGCGTCGCGTGGTTGGGACTTATAGGCTCCAGACCGGCGGTACGGCTGCGCGCAACCTCGGATACTACAGCGAGCAGGAGTTCGACTTCCGGCCCTACGAGCCGCTGCGAGGACAGTTGCTGGAACTGGGCCGCGCCTGTATCCATCAGGAGCACCGCAACGCGCAGGTCCTGATGCTGCTGTGGAAGGCGATCGCGCAGTACGGGATCCAGCGCGGCTGCCGCTATCTGATCGGATGCAGCTCGATCAGCACGCAAGACCCCGCTCGGGGGACCGCAATCTATCGCAAGCTGGAGAAGTTTCTGGCGCCGCCGGAGCTGCGGACAAGGCCCCGGCGTAATTATGCTTGCGCGCCGAGTTGCGCCGCAACCGACGAAACGGATGAGGCAAAGGTCCCGAAGCTGTTGCGCGCGTATCTCAGCGTCGGAGCGCAAATTTGCGGACCGCCGGCGCTCGACGTGCAGTTCGGCACGATCGATTTCCTCACCTTGCTGGACCTGGCCAGAATGCGAGCAGGATTCTTCTCACGCGTGAATCCTGCTTGAGAACGGCAATGCATGGTTATTTGGTTCGCGACTTCTTGATCAGCTTCATCGCTGTCTTCATGTTCTTGCAGCCGAGCAGCTTGAACTTCGTTCCCCGCGCCTCGTTGTAGGCGACAAAAAAGCTTTCCAACTCCTTGATCATGTTTTTGTTCAGGTCCTTTGGCTCCTTGATGTCAACATGATTGTGAGAGCCGGTAGCCACAGCCAGCACGCGATCATTGCGCGTTGTCTTGCCGTCTTCGGTTTGTTCGGCCTCGATTACGCCGACAATGCGCGCTTCCACCACGCAGCCGGTGAAGGCAGGCTCATCCATCAGCAACAGCACGTCTAACGGATCGCCGTCTTGGGCGCGAGTTTGCGGGACGAAGCCGAAGTCGTATGGGAACACCATCCCTTCAGAGAGTACGGTATTGAGGCGATAAGTCCCGAGTTCGGGATCGTACTTGAACTTGTTACGGCTGCCCTTCGGGGTCTCGATGACGACACGCAGGCTTTTATCGCCGGTAGAGAACGGATCAATTTCGGTTGGCGAAGTGATTTTTTTTCTTTTGGGCATTTTCTCTCGCGTGCTTTGCGGCACGACATCGATACGATGCGTGTAATCTGGCTAACGATGTCGTAATCGCGTTCTCAAGGAGAGAGCTGCTGGCGAATCTGGGGCGAAGAATCAGCCGGGCTGGGGCATTGGCACGAATCGCGGCGACCGGCCTCTGGGGGCATCGCACACTGCCGCACAATGCTTCCCGTTACCAGGCTGCGGAGTGGCTGCACCAAAGCTGTGCACGGGCGCGGCGCGCGCTGAATGTGCAGCTAGAGATCGAAGGGCAACTGCCGACGGAAGGACTCGTCGTCAGCAATCACGTCAGCTACCTCGATATCGTTGTCTTCAGCGCGGTGCTGCCATGCGTGTTTATCTCCAAGGCGGAGGTCGAGCGCTGGCCGGTGATCGGGCGCTACGCTCGCTGGGCAGGTACGGTGTTCGTGCGGCGGCATGACCGCGGCGATGCCGCTCGCGCCAACGTCAGCGTGGAAGACGCGCTGCGCGAGGCCGTGCCCGTAGTCCTCTTTCCCGAAGGCACTACTACCGATAGCCGGCGGATTTTGCGCTTTCATTCCACCATGCTGCAGCCTGCCATCGATGCTTCCGCACCTGTGACGCCCTGCGCCATCGATTACCAGCTGGACGACGGCGATCCCGATCGCGAGGTCTGCTGGTGGGGCGACATGACCCTTCTCCCGCACATGTGGAACCTGCTTGGCAAGAAGACTATCCGAACGCGCATCGTGTTCGGGAGGGCGATGGCAGCCCGCGGCCACCGCAAAGAGCTCAGCGGCATCCTGCACGAGGAAGTGAAGCGCCTGCACGCGGGCGCCAAAGGTCCCTACGCTTCTCAGCCGAGAGCAGTCGCCACTTAATGTTCGCTGTCGCTCCGCGCCGGCAAGAAAGGGCGCGGATGCTTCCGCGCCCTTCGTGAAACTGCAACTGGCACTAATTCAGTACATGGATGTTCTTCTTCGCGCACATGTCCTTCAGCACCCTGGGCCACACGGTCACGCTGACCTCGCCCAGATGCGCCTTGCGCAGCAGCAGCATCAGCGTGCGCGACTGGCCGATGCCGCCGCCGATGCTTAGCGGAATCTCGTGATTGACGATGGCCTTGTGGTACGGATAGTTCAAGAAGTGCGTCTGATGAGTCAGCTCCAGCTGCTTCAGCAGCGATGCCGTATTCACGCGGATTCCCATCGACGTCAGCTCATGCCGGCGCTGGGTTACCGGGTTCCATACCAGAATGTCGCCGTTGAGGCCGTGCCGCACATGGCCGTCCTCGCCTCGCGTCTCTGTGACCCAGTCGTCATAGTCGGCGGCGCGCAGCTCGTGCGGATAGCCATCCCTCAACGTCCAGCCAATGCCGATAATGAAGACGGCCGGGTACTTCTGCAGGATCGCTGTCTCGCGCTGCTTGCGCGGCAGGTCGGGATACATGTCGAGGATCTCTTCGGCATGAAGAAACGTCAGCTCGCGCGGCAGGTTGGGAAAGCGTGAGTCCTTCAACCTGGGGAAGAGCTCCTGCGCATAGCGTTCGGCGCCAGTGATCACAAACCAGATCTTTCGCACCACTTCCTTCAGAAAGTCGAGATTGCGCTGCTCGGGCGTGATCACCCGCTCCCAGTCCCATTGGTCGACATAGGCGCTATGGTCGTGGTCGAGAAAGTAGTCCTTGCGGACCGCCCGCATGTCGGTGCAAAGGCCCTCGCCGGGCTGCATGCCAAACTGTTTCAGCGCCATCCTCTTCCACTTGGTGGCCGCCTGCACTACCTGCGCGTTGATGGGGTGCTTGTCACGATCGTTCGAGATGTGGAACTGGATGGGAGTGCGCGAGCCGTCGCGGTCGAGATAGTCGTTGACGCCCGACTCCTCGTCAACAATCAGCGGGACGGTGACCATCATCAGGTTCAGTTCTTTGCAGAGGTTGTCCTCGATGTAGCGCTTCAGCTCGAAGGCTGCCCTCTGGGTTTCTTTAGGTGACAGCAGTGAGCTGTAATCTGCGGGAAGGACGCGCTCCAGCTCTGCGTAGTCACCAATTCCAGGGCCAGCCAGGTCTGCCTTCTTGTCAGCCATGCGGTTCTCCTTGTGTGCGTTGACGCGCCGACCGACGGGCCTGGGCCGCGTCACCGACTATAGGAGAGCACCAGTCCAGCAGGGTGGGCAGTAACCGGCGTCACGGAGGCGTGTGCGATGGTAGAGCGGGCCTTCAGGCCCGCGTCCTGCGACGCAACTTGTAGTAGTTCATCGCATGAGTTTCAATACTGTCCGTAGCGCCCGCTCACCGACTCCAGCAGCTTCTTCGAGTCGTATCCCACCCCGTCCTTAAACACGATCTCGACGTTTTCCACATCAGAGATCTGCTTCGAGGGATCGCCCTTCACGATCACCAGGTCGGCGTTCTTCCCCGCCGCAAGCGAGCCAATCTCCTTCTCGCGGCCCAGGTAAATCGCTCCGTTTAGAGTGGCGATCTTGATCGCTTCGACTGGCGTGAACCCTGCCTCAACCAGTAATTCAATTCCACGCTGGTCGCCGAAGCCGGGCAGCACATCGCCGCGGCCGGTGGGATCGGGGCCGGAGAGCAGCAGTCCGCCGGCGGCAACGAACGCGCGCTCCATGGCCAATTCATGCTTCCACGCAGTTGCCGGATCAAACGGCAGCGGCGGGGCTGATGCCGGCCGCGGCTGCCGCAGCAGGAAGAAGTCCTCGCGCGCCTGCGGCGTCATGGCGTCGAGCATCGCCTGCCGCACCGGCGGTCTGCCCGGACCTGCTTCCGATTCGAAGACCGGCAGCGTCGAGGTCACCGCGACATGATGCGAGACGAGCGTATGAATCAGGTCCTTCGCTTCCGCGCCCGTTGGGTCCATGCGGGCGATCGTCTCCCCACCGTCCGATTCCGTGCAGACATCCGGCTTCTTGCCGGGATCGAGTTCGGTATTCACCGAGAAGCCGTGCTCCAGATCGTCGATGCCGAGCTCGGCGGCTTCCTTGTAGGTGACGGCGCCCAGATGGCCCGTGATCTTCAGCCCACGTTTGTGCGCCTCGTCGATCGCGGACTTCAGCTCAGCGCGGGTGATGCTCATGTAGGCTTTGAACGATGTCGCACCCATGTCGGCCCAGTAATCCACGGTCTGGCGCGCCTGCTCGGGGCTGGTCAGGTGCGGCATCTGGATGAAGTAACTTTCGCTCCCCTCCAGATATGGAGCGGTGACGTCTATATGCGGGCCGGGCAGCTTGCCGGCGTCGATCGCGCGCTTGAGGTTGAGGTCGGCATAGGGCTCGACACTGCCGGTGGTGCGCATCGTGGTCACGCCGCCGGCCAAATACAGACGAGGAGCCGAGAACGTCATCTGTGGAACCAGCAGCGGCTGATCGGAGTGACGGCTGGCCTCGAGGTTCGGCCGCTCGATGTAAAACAAGTGATTGTGCATGCCGACGATGCCCGGCATCACCGTGTAGCCGCGCAGGTCGAGTACTGCGGCGCCGTCGCTCTTCCCTACATCAGCACCGGGCTGAATCTCCACGATCTTTCCGCCCTCGATGACGACGTTCTGATCTTCGACCGCAGGCGCACCCGTGCCGTCGATCACGCGCACATGAGAGAGAACGACCTTCGGCGACTGCACGCGCACGAATTGCTGCACGGTCTTCGACAGCTCCGCAGTTTGCGCCGCCGCCGATAGACCAAGAACCAGCGACACGGCAAGGTATCTGAGAAAGCGCGCCATTCTTTTCAATCCTCCGCTACCAGAAATGCGTGTGCAGGATGCTACCAGCGCACAGCGAAGTTGCGCAGGTTATTTTCGCAAGGCCTAGCCACGGCCTCTCAAATGGTGCAGCCGGCAATAGCGGCGATGGCCTCTCCGAAGCTTCCGGCACCGCATGATGGGCGGCACTCATCTATAGCTGGAAATGAAACCACCCTGCGATGAAGCGGCCATTCGCTCCCACTCGGTGCCGTCGCCATGCCGCGCCGATCAGGGACGATGGGTCCTGGCAGCGACGATTCTCGGCTCCAGCATGGCCTTCATCGACAGCACGGTCGTGAACGTGGCGTTACCCGCGCTGCAAAGCAGCTTCGGTGCTACCGTCGTCGGCATGCAATGGGTGGTGGAGTCCTACGGGCTCACGCTGGCCGCGCTTATCCTGGTGGGTGGCTCGATGGGCGATCTCTTCGGCCGCCGTCGCGTGTTCGTGTCGGGAGTTGCGCTGTTTGCGGTCTCCTCCGTGGCTTGTGGTCTGGCTTCCAGCATCGCGCAGTTGATCGTCGCCCGGGCCATACAAGGCGTGGGGGCGGCATTCCTGGTTCCGGGCGGCTTGGCCATCATCAGCGCCTCGTTCGATGAGCGCGATCGGGGCCGCGCCATCGGCACCTGGTCAGGATCGACGGCGATCACCACGGCCATCGGTCCAGTGCTGGGAGGTTGGCTGATGCAGCACCTTTCGTGGCGATGGATATTTTTCATTAATGTGCCGCTCGCGGTCGCCGTCATCGCGATTGGCGTGTGGCGCGTTCCCGAGAGCAGAAGCGGACGCCGTGGCAGCATCGATTGGCAGGGCGCGGCAGCTACCACCCTGGGCCTGGGTGCACTGGTGTTCGGCTTCATCGAGTCCGGAAGCCTGGGATGGAGTCATCCGCTGGTAATCGGCGCGCTCGCCCTGGGAATCGGCGCGGCAGCGTCCTTTCTCTGGATCGAGTCCAAAGTTACGTCGCCTATGGTCCCGTTGGGCCTGTTTCGCTCCGCAACTTTCAGTGGCGCCAACCTGTTGACGTTGACGCTGTACGCTGCCATTAGCGTTTTCTTTTTCCTGCTTCCCATGAACCTCATTCAGGTGCAGGGATACTCCGCGACCGCCGCCGGCGCCGCACTGTTGCCCCTGATCCTCTTGATGTTCCTGCTATCGCGCTGGTCGGGAGGCCTGGTCAGCCGTTATGGCGCCCGGCGACCGCTGATCGTCGGCCCGATCATTGCCGCGGCAGGATTCCTGCTGTGCTCGCTTCCGTCGGTCGGAGGCAGCTATGGAGTTACCTTCTTTCCGGCGCTCGTCGTGCTCGGCTTAGGCATGGCGGTAAGTGTTGCGCCCCTGACCACCGTGGTAATGGAGGCGGTCGATGAAAGCCGGCTGGGGACAGCTTCCGGCATCAACAACGCGGTAGCTCGCGTTGCGGGGCTGTTGGCCATCGCGCTCGTCGGAGTGGTGATGACCGGCGAGTTCCGCAGCCACTTGGATCGCAGCCTGAGGGGTCTCCCAGTCCCTGAAAACGTGCGAAGTGAACTGCAATCCAATGCCGGCCGGCTGGCGGCGTTGAAGCCACCGGAGGGAATTGGTCCTCGGAGCTCAGCCGACATCCGCGCAACAATTAACGACTCTTTTGTCTCCAGCTTCCGGCTGGTGATGTGGATGTGCGCTCTGCTCGCTCTAGCCAGTGCCGCGACTGCGTGGCGCACAATTCCCGGGGCCTCACGCATACGAGTCGCTGAAAACGCCAGCTTGGCATGATCTCTGCAGTTTGCCGACGCAAGCGCCAGATTTCGGCTTCATCACCCCGTCGGGCAATTGAGACGCCGAATCCACGTGTGCTAGGATTTCAAGTTTGTTACAGCTTCGCCGTGCGCATAGACACGGCGCCCCGCCTTTCTGCCTCACCGGCAACCTCGGGGAGATCACAAGCGCGATTTTGATGCGATGAGTACAGGTAGAGCGGCGCTTCAGCGCCGCGTGCACAGCCGACTGAAATCGCCTGAGGCGAGCTGGCCATTAGCGATGACCACCTCGCCTCAGAGCTGATATGCGCCGGCGTTGACGCCAGCCTGAAGCTTGGCTCTGCCTGATGTTCAAGGAGTCCTACGTGAAGACTTACGACGGCGCAAACATCCGCAACATTGCCCTGGTCGGGCATTCCCACTCGGGCAAGACCTCGCTCGCCTCCGCCATGCTGTTCACCGCCGGGGCCACGCAGCGCCTGGGCCGCGTGGACGAGGGCAACACTACCACCGACTACGAGGACGAGGAAATCGCGCGCGCCATGTCCATCTCCGCCGCGACCGCCGTGATTGAGTGGGGCAAGGCCAAGATCAATCTCATCGACACCCCCGGCTTCAACATGTTCATCCACGAAGCAGAGATGGCGCTGCCCGCGGTCGAGGCCGCGCTGGTTGTCGTCGATGCGGTTAGCGGTGTCGAGGTCGTCACCGAGCGTATCTGGAACTACGCCGAGAAGCTCGCGCTGCCGCGCGTTATCGTGTGCACCCGCATGGACCGCGAGCGCGCCGACTACGGCCGCGTCATGGAATCGCTGACCGGCGCCTTCGGCCGCACCGTCGTTCCCATGCAGCTGCCCATCGGCGCCGAGAAGAGCTTTACCGGCGTCATCGACCTGGTAAAGATGAAGGCCTACACCTACGGTATGGGCGGCAACGGCAAAGCTCAGGTCGGCGACATTCCGGCAAATATGGCCGACGAAGCCAAGGCCGCGCACGAGCGCCTAATTGAGTCCGTGGCCGAAGGCGACGACGCGCTGATGGAAGAGTTCTTCGATAAGGGCACCATCGCCGAAGAGCACATCGTCAGCGGCCTGCACAATGCCATCCGGGAGGACAAAATCTTCCCCGTACTCTTCGCCTCCGGGCTGGGCAACATCGGTACCGACGAGGTCATGGACTTCATCGTCGACTACATGCCGACACCGGTCGAGCGAGGCACCATCAGCGCCGCTCCCACCGCCAATAATGGCGAGCCTGCCCAGCGCAAGGTCAGCGACTCCGAGCCACTCTCGCTGTATGTCTTCAAGACCATCAGCGATCCGTTTGCCGGACGCATCACTTTCTTCAAGGTCTACTCCGGCGTGCTGAAGAACGACGCCGCAGTGCAGAACTTCACCCGCAGCACCTCGGAGAAATTCGCGCACCTCTCGGTGATGCAGGGCAAGAATGCCGTGCCCGTGAACGAGCTGCACGCGGGCGACATCGGAGCAGTCGCAAAGCTGAGGGAGACGTTGACCGGCGACACCTTGGGCGACAAAGCCTCACCGATTCAGTATCCGCAGGTGACGTTTGCTGAGCCCGCCATTACCTTTGCCATCGAGCCCAAAACGCGGGCCGACGAAGACAAGCTCAGCAACGGCATCCACAAGCTGATGGAAGAGGACGCCATGCTACGCTTCTTCCGCGACCCGCAAACCAAGGAGTTCCTCATCGCGGGTACGGGACAGCAGCACATCGAAGTGGTCGTCTCCAAGCTGAAGAACCGCTACCATACCGAGGTCAATCTAAAGGCGCCGAAGGTGCCATACCGCGAGACCATCCGCGGGCGCGCCGACGTGCAGGGCCGCCACAAGAAGCAGAGCGGCGGTCACGGCCAGTTCGGCGACTGCAAGATCAAGATGGAGCCGCTGCCGCGCGGCGGCAACTTCGAGTTCGTCAACGAAATCTTCGGCGGCGCAATTCCCAAGAATTACATTCCTGCAGTCGAAAAAGGCATTGTGGAAGCGGCGCAGCGCGGCTACCTTGCCGGCTTTCCGGTCGTCGATTTCAGGGTCGTGCTTTATGACGGCTCGTATCACGACGTCGATTCCAATGAGCTGTCATTCAAGACCGCCGGCCGGATCGCGTTCAAGAAAGCCATGGAGCAGGCCAAGCCCACGCTGCTGGAGCCTGTCATGAACGTCGAGATCACCATTCCCGACGAGTTTGCCGGATCCATCATGGGCGACCTCAACGGCCGCCGCGGGCGTATCCAGGGCATGGACAACAAGGCCGGCAAGACGGTCGTCAAGGCCCAGGTTCCGATGGCCGAGATGCTGACCTACGGCACCGACCTGACATCCATGACGCAAGGCCGCGGCAGCTTCTCGCTCGAAATGGACCACTACGACGTGGTGCCGCAGGCGCAGCAGGAGAAGATTATTGCTGCCGCCAAAGCCGCGCGCGGTGAAGAGGTCGAAGAGGAAGAGTAGGGCGGGCGGGGCACTCGCGTCCCCCGGCTTCGCTCAGGGGGAGGCTTGCAGCCGGACGCTTCATCGCCAATTAGCTAGACCTCTGTCCATCACACGAGGCGCGAACGCGCCGTTCTACTCCCATCTAATTCGGCGAGTGCGGCTTCAGCTTCAATGCTAAGAGCTTCAGCTTGGCGGCGTTGCGGTTGGCAGGGTCGAGCTTCATGGCCTGATCCGCGCTCCACATGGCCTCATCGAGCTGGCCCTGCTCCAGCTGCGACTGGCCTTTAGTCACCAATTGCTGCGCCAGTTTTACCGAGGCATGCTGGCGAATAGTGACGCAATCGGAGCTGTCGGGCGACTTGCTGAGCGCGCGCCCGCAGGTGTCCATCGCCCCCTTGTAATCGTCGGAGTCGAACTGCCCCTGGGCTTGTTTGACGAGCTCTTGCGCGTCAAATGCGTCCTGCGCCTTGGCCGCCTCGGCCGCATTCCTGGCCTCGAGAAGGCGACGGCTCGCCGCAGCCGCCGTCTGCTGCTGCACCACCCGTCGTATCACGTCTTCCGTGATCGGCTGCAGCGGATGGCCGTTGGTAGGATCGACGCCGGGAGCGTTGTAGAAGCGATAGTGCCCGTTCGCGTCCTGCGCATACCAGACACGCGGGCCACCGGTTACCGAGTCGAACCAGGCATACTTGGCGGCGTTGGCAATATGGATCTCCTGCGGTGGCGTCGGTTGGCTGCTGCTGTTGCGTATCTGCTCGATCTGCTCCGTGCTGCACGGCTTGAATTCGTTACCGGCAGCATCTTTGCCCGCAGTGTCGGAAACCGCGATTCCCTCCGCGGTGTCAGCGCAGTACTTGTGGGGGTAAGGCTCCGGCGACCTCCCGTGCATGTACAGCAGCACGCCGATCAAAACCGGCAGGAGCACCAAACCGACAATAACTTCAAGACGAACGGCACCCCGCGATGGCGTTCCCGGCATAGATGTCGTTCCTCGTCAGGCTTAAGGCGCTTCACCAAAATCAACTACCGATACACCGAGACACAGAAAAGCGGAATCAAGGGCAAAACTTGAAACAGCTCTGTGTCTCTGCGCTTCCTAGTCTAGTTGTGCAGCGTCCAGGTATGGCCACTGGTGTCCGTAATGCTGTTGCCGTGCAAGGTCACGGTCGTAGTAGAGTTCGTCTCCGTAATGTTCAACTCTATGCTGTCGCCGTTCTCGGTGAAGGTCCCGTGATAAGGCTGGCCCTCCTCCTGGAGTTGAAACGACTTGTCGGGATTCAGCTTGAGCTGGTCGCCCGAGTTTTGCGAATTCACATAGAGCGCCGGCAGCTTCAGTTCTGCGGTGGACGCGGACGACGCGGGCCGGACTGCGGCTGTCTGGGTCAGTGGCGCGCTTCCACCCTCGGCGGTCAGCACTTCACCGATCTTCGCCAGTACCTGCTCCGGCGTCGGACTCGATCCCTTATCGTAGGGGATCTTCAGGTCGCCGTAGTACAACATGCCGTCGCCGGGGTTGCTGCACAAACGCAACGTCACATCGTTCGGGTGAACGTCGATCTTGATCACCCATACGGCATCGTTGACGGTGAACTTGTGATGCGGCAGATCGTTCGCTGTCCCCTGGCCCCCGCGGGCCATGGTGATGGCAAGATCGCGCCCAAACCCGCCGCCACCCTGGGTGATCTTGCCGTTCTTATAGCTATTGGAAGACGGCATGGGCGACGAGGTCGCGTACATGACCAGGCCATCCTTGCTTAAGCGCAGGGTGGTCCCGGTGCTCACCACGTTGTTTCGGTCACTGCTGAGCTGCGTCAGCTGGAATTGACTGTTCAGTTTCTGTTGAACCGCGCTCTGGTCGGTTTGCTGGCCCTGCGCTAAAAGAACCGCACTCAGCATCGCCGCCGCCAGGAGTACCGCATTTCGCATCGCAAGCTTCTCCTTTCCTCAGCCGGATGGCGGAATGATCGCCCTTTAGTTCTGCACCACCTGCGCTTCCAGCCTGGAAGCCTCGTCCTGTTGCGCTAACAGCGTCGATTGGGCATCGCTGGCCGGCTCGCAGGTGCCCTGGGAAACGGTGCGGGCTTCAGCCGGAGGCGCCTTGGGCAGGCCCTTGGAATTGGCGTCGTTGTCGGCCATCACCTTCAGCCCGGCGTCGATGTTCTCGCGAAATTGGTTGTGCATGTCCTGCAGATCGGCCATCTTCACCTGCAGGTCGGCATCGGAGGTGCAATCTCCCGGCTTGCTGCTTACGACCTCGGCTTTGACATTGCCATCCGCGTCGGGTTCTTTGCCGCGGCGCTCGATGATGTCTCCCGGAGTGAGAGAGCAGGGCTGGCCATCAGCCGTGGCCACATCAAGAGGAGAGGAGACGACGAAAAACTTCAGGTTCATTGCCGGCGGAGCTGCTTCTCCTCCGGGGCCGTCCTCGGAGGAGGCCAAGTCCCGGCCTGCCTTCGGCGCAGCCGGCGATCCGCCCGGAGCTTGCGCGGCGGCTTGCTCCTGGACAATCTGCTGCTTCACCTCGTCCGCAATGGCCGCGCGCACTTCCGGAGTGATCGGGGAGTTGGGCGCCTCGGCGGCGGTTGCGTTGGCATCGGCTTCGCCCTGCTGCGCGTCATACGCGGCCCTCAGGTTTTCCGCTAGAAGATAATCGGTCAGCCACAGGTCCGGGCTTGCATACGCTGCAGCCGGCGTGAAATACGTGGGATAGGCGTACATCCAGGGAGCGACCATCGGGCCACCCCAAGCGTACGTAACCGGCGCCGGCCAGGGCTGGGCTGCCCAATAGTAATAGCGAGGACCGTAGTAGTACGCGGGGACGTAACGGGAGTACACATAGCCGTGATAGCGATATTCGCGGTAGACCACGGCGTAGCGGCGTCCTCCAGAGACGTAAGTCCGCGAGTAATAACCCGCCCGCATCGGCCTCTCGACATACCCGCGATGTGGACCCCAATTGACTACGCGCGCTCCCGGTCGTCCGGTCTCCACCACCCGACCATAGTGGGTACGGTTGATGGTCATGGTGCCGGCCATGCCATGCTGCGCTGTGATGTGCGTGACACGCCCGTCAGGGGCGGTCCTTATGGTGCGGTTCGTCTGGGGATCGTGATATACATTGCCGCCCTTCGGCAATGCTGTCGCCTTATAGTTGCTACTGGGCTGGAAGCCGCTGGTATGCGGCGCGGTCGCGCTGGTCGGGCGAGGTCCGCCCATTGCCGGGCCTGAAGGGGGACGCGCACTGGTGGGCCTGGGGCTGGCTCCTGTAACCGGCGTCGAACTCTTTCCAGGTTGCGGCATGGCCGTTGTAGGTCGGGGCGTCGCACCCGTCGTCCCCGGGGTCCCCATGTGAGGCGCCGGTTGCGCCGTGTGGGGCGCCGGGGCTGGTGCGGCATGCGGTGCCGGGGCCGGGGCGGGCGCGCTTTTCTTGGTGTCGCTCGACCATCCAATTGCCGATAGTGCTGCCATCGCCAACAGGACCGAAAAGTGACCGACCCATCCAAAACCGCGAGTGCGTGACGTCATGGCGTTCTCCAGATCTGGGAGCGATTTTCGTAACCCTACGCGAAGATATGGACTGGCCAAGTCCATTGGGCCGCTGACTCGAGTACGTTGCGAACGGCCCGCCGGTTTGTCCGGCGACATCGGAAACGGAAGAGAGTACAAGGTGACTCGACTTCCTCCAGTTGTCAACACTTAAGTTGGCTTCTGCGGCGTATCCTACTGAAACTGAACCAGCTGCCAACCCGTTTGCGGCGGCGGCTGTTCCCGCAGGCTAGTCGGAATTCTCATGAACGGGTGCAACAATGCCGTGTTGCATGCTCGATCTGCTGGTGTATTCAGTTTCCATTGCGACACAACCTGCATCTTTCTTCTTGAGTGAAGGCAGGAATGGATACCGGCGGAGGGATGCGTATTATGCGAAAAGATAGAGTGAAGGCGCCGCGGCCAGGAGAACACTTACTTGGGCAGGCCGGCAGGGCCGGTATATTCAAGCTGCTCTCAAGTCGCAGCAGGTCGAACGTCCAACTCGGATCCGCGCACGCCGACCCCGAGCAGGAACGCGGAAGGCTTCCTGCAGCCAAGCCGCGCACAGGGATTGTCTCGGTAAACGGCCGCGATGTCGGTAAGATGTGCTGCAATGGCGTCCGCCGCCCAGACTAGGCGCAACGCCGCCGCCGAAGTTCTTTGGCAGAACGCCTCAGGCCGATGGCAAGCTCTTCCCTTCCACAATCGCCTCCGGATTTCCCCTGAACAGCGCCTCGGCAATTTCTGCACCGGCCTGTTTGACGAGCGCCTCACGCGCCTCTGACATGATGGGGCGGCGTCGAACGGGATCGTGGGCGTCGCTTGCGATTACGTGTACGGCCCTCCGCTGCAGCAACCATCCAGCCATCTTTTGCGCGCGGGCCCCCCAGCCTCCGGTCACCGCGTTGGCGGTAACCTGCACCAGGCATCCCTCTTCCACCAGGTTCAGCACCAGCTCGGGTTTTCTCTGCAGTAGCGGGTTGCGCTCTGGATGGGTGATGATGGGCACCATGCCGTGGCTGCGCAAGGCAAACACTTCGTCGTTCACGCTGGCCGGAATACTGTAGTCGCTGAACTCGATCAGCAGATACTGGGTATCGCCAATGGTGTAGCGCCGGGGATGGTCCAGGGCGTCGCGGATATTTTCAGTGGAAAAATGGAAGTCGCAACCCAGGCTAAACGTCAGTCTGCCGTCGGCTGCGTCGTGCAGTTGTCCCAGCATCTCGGTATAACGCTCGCGGCTGTAGACGTATAAATGATTGGCGTGCGGCGTCGCCACCACATGGGTGATGCCGTCCTCGGCGGCCATGCGGCACATTTCTGCCGTCATCTCCCAAGACTGCGAGCCGTCGTCGATTCCGGGAAGGATATGGCAGTGAATGTCGACCATGAAGGAAGTGGCTAGTGGCTAGTACTGAATCCTAATGAACGCGCGCAGCGGCGACCCGGTTGCGCGGAACAGAGCAGCGGAGCAGATTGGCGTAAATGCCCTATCGCCTAGTGAATGTCGTCGATCCTTACTGACCACTGGCAACTGGCAACTGATCACCGTCCACTGCCGTAGCGCTGCTTCATGAAGTCCGTGATTTTCTCATAGGCCTCACTCAGCACATGCTCGGGCGGTAGAAAGACGATTCGCACGTGCCGCGTGCCTGGCTTCTCGCCGAAACCCGATCCGTGTACGACCAGTACGTGCTTCTCGCGGAGCAGGTCGGTGACGAACGTCAGGTCGTCTTCGGGAATGTGCAGCGTGGGATGCGCATAAAAGGCCCCCTTGGGAGCCACCAGCTTAACGTGTGGCGTCCGCTTGGCCCACTGAACGGTGATTTCGGCGCGCCGGCCCAGCTTGCGCAGCAATTCAACCAGATGGTCCTGTGGCCCTTCCAACGCCGGCTTGACCGCGTGTTGAAAAGGATGCGGCGCGCAAAGCCGGGCACGGAGTAAACGGTGCACAGCTTCCATGTAGGGATGCAGAAGCTCACGCGGTCCGGTCGCAATCGCCCATCCGATGCGCCAGCCGGGCACCAGATAAGCTTTCGAAAGTCCATTGAAGGTGACAATGGGAACGTCGGTGGCCAAGGTCGCGATCGAAGTATGCTTGGCGGCAGGATCGAACACCAGCTTGTCGTAGATCTCGTCGGCGAAGACGATAAGGTTGTGCCGCCGCGCCAACTCCAGTATCCGTTCCAAAGTGCGCCTGGAGTACACCGCGCCGGTTGGATTGTTGGGCGTAATCAGCAGGATGGCGCGCGTTCGTGAGTTGATCTTGCGCGCGATATCTTCTACGTCCGGCTCCCACTCGTTGTGCTCATCCAGGTCATAGGCATTCACCGGACAATCCAGCTTGGCCATGATGGCGCCGTAGAGCGGGTACTCGGGGCTGGGCGTAAGCACGTTGTCGCCCGGATTCAGCAGCGCGGTCAGGCAACTGTCAATCACCTCGCCGCTGCCGTAGCCGATGAAGACGCTCTGGATTTCCCGGAAGCCGTCGCGTTCGGCTTGATGGCGAATCGCCTCCAGCGCGGACTTGAGGCCCAGCGACTCGGCGTAGCCGTTATGGCCGTCCACCATCGCCTTCAGCACCGCCTCGATCATGTGC
Organism: Terriglobales bacterium; assembly: GCA_035651035.1. Classification (GTDB taxonomy): domain Bacteria; phylum Acidobacteriota; class Terriglobia; order Terriglobales; family Acidobacteriaceae; genus Bog-257. The sequence continues at coordinate 41,735 of DASRGM010000065.1, read as the reverse complement.
GGCGGCGTGTGAAAGTCGAACTTGCAGGGGTCGCCGATGTTGAGATAGAGGATCTCGTGTCCTTCGCGCGCGACTTCCTCAGCTACGACCGCGAGATCGCGAATCGCATAGCGAACGTTGATCATGCGGCTTGCTGCCATCACTTCCGCTACGGCCTTCGTCACCATGATTGCGTCCTTTGCGCTGCATCCTCGATGCCAGCAGCTTCATTGTGGCATGAGTCGGGCGTCGGCGACAGACCTAGGCACCGGACCGGCCGAGGGAGACCGCAGTACGGGAGTTCCTGGCGCTTCCACGGCGGCTGTGGTCAACAAGATTTGACAACTTTTCCGCCACCATGGCTGCATCAGAGGTATAGAATCAGCCCCATCGACGAGCGGACCATGGGGTGACCGCTCGCGCTGGCCTTCACCCTTGCTCGCGGTCTGCCGGAGCTCCAGGCCCGCCCTGCAGCCACAGTTTCGCGGGACCTGGTCGTAAGCGCGACATCAGGAGGCTACAATGCGTAACCGCTGGCTCGCTCCGATCGTTGTGTTTCTCCTGTTCACCGCCGCGCAGGCGCAGATTCGTGGAGGTGGAGGCGGCAGCTCCGTCGGCAACGTCCACATCCATGTGATCCTCGGAAACGATCGCAATGCAGGTCCCTATCTGCTCATTCATCTGATGCAGGGCTCCAGCGCTGACGTCGTCGCCACCGGCTACACCAACGATATTGGCGAGACGGATTTCATCGGCGTTCCCGTCGGCGACTATCACGTCGAGGTCAGCGGCGACGGCATCCAAACGACCGAGAGCGACACCTTCGAGGTCGACAATCGCAAGGTCACACAGGCGCAATACGTCACCGTGAAAAAGACCGAAGAGTCCGGTCCCACGCCGGTTTCGGCCCATTCCGCCATGGTTTCGGCAGCCGACTTGAAAGTCCCGGACAAGGCACGCAAGGAGCTGGACAAAGCCAACCAGGCGATGGCGCTTCACGATTGGAAAAAGTCCAAGGAGCACTTGGATAAGGCGCTCGCCATCGATCCCAGCTACGTCACCGCCTACAACAATCTAGGGGTGCTCTACGCCAAGATGGATGACGTCGCTAATGAGGAGCAGGCGCTGAAGAAGGCCGTCGGGCTGGATGAACACTTTGCGCCGGCACTCCTGAACTACGCCAAGCTCAGCATCCGGCAGAAGAACTTTCCCCAGGCCGAGTCGCTGCTGCAAAGGGAAGTGTCTGTCGATCCCGACAATCCCGAGAGCCTGTTACTGCTGGCCGACGCGCAATATATGAACCGGCATTTTGAGGCCGCGATTGTCAGCGCCGACAAGGCGCACTCGGCATCGCCGCAGCACGCATCCTTCGTGCATTACATCGCCGCCCGCGCCTACCAACAGCAGAACCGGCAGCAGGATGCGCTGGCCGAATTCCAGACGTTCCTCAAGGAAGAGCCGAAAGGCCCGCGCGCCGATCACGTGCGCGGCGACATTGCAAGAATCCAGGGCGCCAGCCAGCAGGCCACAGCGCAGTGAGCGAAGCCGCGTGAATCCATTGGCAGCCCGAAGATCACGCCGCGCTTGGACGGGCTATTCTGCGGTCTTCATCTTGAGGCGGCCTTTGTTTTCCTCCAGAAACTGCCTGATCTGCTCGGCATGGTCGAGCAGCCGTACCCACTGCTCGTAGTAGAGCGTCACCGGAAAACGGCCCAACCCGTAAACGCTCACTCCACCTTTTTCGCTTACCTTGAACTCAATTGCGCCGCGCTTGCGTCCCTGGACCTGCTTCTCCAGCTCCGCCAGCTTGGCCTTTAGTTCGTCATAACTCGGTTCCGGCATGGCACCCACCCTGAGAACGAATTTTGTCCCGGCGCTCTGGGCGCCATTCTTCCCATCTTACTCAAGTTCGTTGCGCCGCCGATGCGAGGCGCGAACGTTGGCGAATTTCACGCCAGGCACCGCTCGATCGAAGCTCACGCCAACTCAATCGCCAGCATCGCATTTTGATGCCGCATGATCCGGCCGAACCAATCGCCGGCGATCTTCAGCCATCCGTATTTGCGCCGCAGCAATTGCTGGCAAACAGACGCTTCCTCCGCATCGCAGATGCGGGCACGAGCGTCCACCCACGCGCCGCCCAAATCGCCGCGAAAGTTGCACGGCGCCACGCGCACCTTGGGGTTGTTGCGGATGCGTTTTACCTTCCCCGCATTCGCCTCCGAATAGACATAGAAGATCGCCCGTTCCGGCAGCTGCGCAAACCATACCGGCGTTCGCACGCCCACGCCGGACTTGCGAAACGTCTCCAGGCTCAGATATTTCGCATCTGCAAACTGCGCAATGGAGTCTTGCGTCATCACAAACTCCCGCGAAAAGCGGTTCGCGAATGGCGGCTACTCATACACCGAGCAGCCGCATCCCGGCGAAGGCACGTGCACCTTCAGGAAGTCGGAGACACGCTGGTATGCGTCGATCTGGTTTTCCACACGCGCGAAGCCGTGACCTTCATCTTGATAGATCTTCAGCTGTGCGGTCCCCCCGTGTTTCTTGATTGCATCGGCCACCTGCTGCGACTCCTCGGCCGGACAGCGCGGATCGTTGCCTCCGGCCAGCAGCAGCAGTGGCGCCGTGATGCGATCGACAAAGTTAATCGGCGAGCGGTCTTCATAGAGCGCCTTGTTCTTCACCGGATCGCCCATAGTTGCCAAATCGTATTCGCGCAGGCCGGGGTCTTCGTTTGCGATTTCGGTGAACCAGTTCACGAAGGGCACAATGGGCACGCCGGCGGCCCACATCTCCGGCGCCTTGGTCACCGCCATCATGCTGAGATAGCCGCCGTAGCTGCCACCCATCACGATCAGCTTCTTGGGATCGACGAAGCCGCTCTTCTTGATCCACTCGGCCGCGTCTAGCACGTCGTTCAGCTCCTGCCCGCCCGCATCGCCCAGATTCGCGTCGGTGAACGTCTGGCCGTAGCCGGTTGAGCCGCGATAGTTCGGCGCAATTACCAAATAGCCCTGGTTCACGATGTACTGGGTGAAGCGATTGAACGAATCCTGCGACTGCGACGCCGGGCCGCCGTGAATGTAGACAATCGCCGGGAACTTTCCGTTGCGCTGGATATTGTTGGGCACGTAAGCGAATGCGGAAATCGTCCACTTGCCGTCGCGGCTGGGATAGTGCACCAGGTACGGCGCCACCATGTCCGCGCTGCGCAGGCCGCCGACCAGCGAACGCGTGATCTGCTGCGATTGGCGGGAGGCGAGATCGTACAGCCAGACGTCGGTCGGCGCGTTCGCGCCATTGTGATAATAGAGCAGGCGCGAGCCGTCGCGTGTGAAGGCCGTGGGATGTCCGCCGAGGAAATTCAGCCCCGGCTTGGCCGGCAGCGCCTCGGCGTGACGATTGGCTATGTCATAGAGATAGATCTGGCTGGTACCGTCTACATTGGCAGTCCAAGTCAGCAACTTTCCGTCGGGCGAGAAGCCGCCGGAGCTCAGCTCCCATTTTTCCGCCGTCAGCCACTCAAGTTTCTTCGTGGCGATGTCCAGCACTCCCACATTGTCGTACCCATTAGCGGCGTTCGAGGTGACCAGCACGCTCTTGCCGTCGGGCGAGATGTCGCTGGCGAAGTAGGTGTGCCGTCCTTCGTGCGGGGTCAGGTTCGTGCTCTGCCCGCTCGCCACATCGAGCAGGAAGACATTCGAATCCTTGCCATCGGCGTGTGACTGCGTATAGACGAGGAACTTGCCGTCGCGGGAGAAGATGGGACTGCTATTGCTCAACTCCTTCGGCGTGTCTTTGGTCAGCCGCCGTACGTGATGAGTCGCGATGTCGACAAGCTCGATCTCGTAGCTGGCTCCGGTTTTGGGCTTGGTCGCGTAGGCGAGCTGCTTGCTGTCCGGCGACCAGGCGGGATCGATCTCCGCCGAGTCCGGCGAGAGCGTCAGGTTCGCGACTTCGCCGCTCTTCGGCGAAACGAGAAAGATGTCCCACTGCTCGTCGCCGTCATGGTCGGAGGCGTAGGCGATCCAGTTGCCGTCGGGCGACCATACCGGCTGCCCCTGGCGCTGATCGCTGATCGTCAACTGCGTCGGCCAGCCGCCCGTCGCCGGCACGATCCAAACATTATTGCGGCCGCTGATGTTGGAGATGAACGCCACCTGGCTGCCGTCGGGCGACCACGTCGTGCCTCCGATGGCGCGAGTCATGTACAGCTTCTCGATCGAGAAAGGCTGCATGTCGGCCACGGTCTTGCTTTCTAGTTTGGCGGGGTCGCTGATGGCCTGCTTTGCGGCAAGCGGCTGCTGGGCTAATGCGGCAAGAGTCGTCATAAGTAGACTGATCGCTAAAAGAAGCAGTTTCAAGCTTCGACCTTTGAGTTTCGAGTGCCCAGGAATCACAGACTGTATTTTAGACGGACTGCGTTCAACGCGGCGCCAGCACCGTGTTGTCAATTAGTCGCGTGCTGCCGAAGTACGCCGCCACTGCGACCAGCGCTCCGCGTGCCAGGGTCGTGGCCGGCTCCAGCGTCTCCGGATCGACCACCGCGAAATAGTCGAGCCGCGCGCCGGGCTCTTCGCCGATAACCTGCCGACCGATTTCGGCTAGCCTGGCCGGATCCTGTTCGCCGTGGTCCGTCGCCATCTGCACTCGCATGAGTGCGCGATGGAGCACCAGCGCCTGCCGCCTTTGGTCGGCGCTCAGATACACGTTGCGCGAACTCATCGCCAGCCCATCCGGCTCCCGCACTATGGGGCACACGATCAGCTGCACATCCATATCCAGGTCGCCGGCCATCTTTCGTAGTACCGCGACCTGCACCGCATCCTTCTGCCCGAAGAATGCATAATCGGGCCGCACGATCTCGAACAACTTGGTCACAACGGTGGTCACGCCGCGAAAGTGTCCCGGGCGCGATGCGCCATCGAGTTTATTGCTGAGTTCATCAACGAGAACGTAGGTCTTCGCACCCTCGGGGTACATCTCTTCCACCGTTGGCACGAACAGCAGCTCGACTCCGAGCTTCTCCAGCATTGTGGCATCGCGCTCCAGCGTCCGCGGATACTTGTCGAGGTCCTCGGTCGGCGCGAATTGCAGCGGGTTTACGAAGATGGAGACTGCGGTTGCGTGGCATCGCGCCTTGCTGGCGCGCACCAGAGAAAAATGACCTTCATGCAATGCCCCCATTGTCGGCACAAAGCCCAATGTCCGCCCAGAAGACGTCAGCTGGCGACAAGCGGCCTTCATCGCGTCGATGGTAGAGATTCGCTTCACCGCGGCTGCTCCAGCCGATGGGGAGCGGAAGGTGTGGGAGAAGCTGAAGGCGCGTCTTCGGCGGGTGCTGGTGCAGGGACCGCGGTCCAGCTCGCCAGAACGCTTTGCATCGCGGGCTCCAGGTGCGCCAGGTGCTCCGGGGCACACTTCAACGCGATCGAGTAAACGTCGTTCTCCTCGTCCTGTAAGAAGACCAATTCCTCGATCCAGTCGCGGCCGGTAACATTTTCGCGATAGCGGGTCTTCAACATCTGTGCGGGACCATGGTCGACGGTGAGTTCGCGTCGCTGCAGCGTCTCAAAATTCTGGCCCGCCTCGCGCATGGCGGTCGCTGTCTTCTCGATGACAGCTTCGAGGCTTGGGCCCTCGCCGTTCTCATCGGCTGGCGCGACCAGCGCCACCGTGATTCCGTCCCATTGCGCGCGGTCCCCGGTTTGTTCGGGGGCGACCACCACCCCGTTGCCCTCAAAGATCTCGCCCAGCACAGTCCATGATGCCGGATAACGGAAGCAGAATCCGGCCTGCGGTTGGCAATACTTTTTCATCGGAGCCGCCGGCTTGGGTGGCGACGTGGAACTCTGCGCGAATGTGACGATGACAATGCTCGAGATGAGGAGAACGCAACTTGCCGTGCGTACTGCGAGCCGCATCTTGCTAGACCCGCACCGCGCGCTTGCGCTCGCCAAACTCCTGCAGCGCCGCCAGCGTCTCCTTCGGCAGGTGATACGACTCGGCATCGGAAGGATAAGCGCCCGACTTCACGTCATCTTTGAACGCATGCACAGCGTTGCTGATCACGGCGCCCACATCGGCGTAGCGGCGCACGAACTTCGCGGGAGGCGCAAAAGTGAGCCCCAGCAAGTCGTGGAAGACCAGCACCTGGCCATCGCACTCCGGGCCGGCACCGATGCCGATCGTCGGAATCTCCAACTCGTGCGTGATCATGGCCGCCACCTCGCGCGGAACGCCTTCCAGCACGATGCAGCAAGCGCCGGCACGCTCGACGGCGAGTGCGTCGTGCATGAGCTGCTCGATGGCCTTGAGCGTCTTGCCCTGCACCTTGTAGCCGCCCATGGCATGCACCGATTGCGGCGTCAGGCCGATATGGCCGACGACCGGGATCTCGGCGTCGACCATACGCGCGATCAAACGCGCACGCTTCTCGCCGCCTTCGATCTTCACCGCCTCGGCGCCCGCCTCCTTGATGAAGCGCGCCGCGTTGCGCAGCGATTCGCGTTGGCTGATGTGGAAGGACGCGAACGGCATGTCGGCCACCAGGAATGCGCGCTTAACGCCGCGCCGCACGGCCCGCGTGTGGTGCAGCATCTCCTGCATGGTGACCGGCAGGGTGTTCTCGTAGCCGAGCATGACCTGGGCGAGCGAGTCGCCAACCAGGACCATGTCGATGCCCGCCTCGTCCTCGAGGCGTGCGCTAGCGTAGTCATACGCGGTAAGGACCGTGATGATCTCGCCGCGCTGCTTTTTTTCCAGAAGAGTGGTTGCGGTGATTTTGGCGCGGAAGTCGCCGGTGGTGATGCTCACGATGTACCTCCAGTGCAGCTCCGCATCCCGCGGATACCGCCTGTGTCTCGGATTATACGCCTTGCGCTTTTCGCGTTTCGCCATTCGCTAGTGGCCTTTCGCTCTTCGCCAGAAACTATCGGGGTTGATCTCTGGCGAAGGGCGAATAGCGAACGGCCAAGGGCGAACGACGACGCCTCTATTTCCCGTACAGTTCAGCCTCCGACAGCACCGGCTCACCGACGCCTCCCTGGTGAGATCGCGTTGCCGCTCCGAACATTGGACCCCGCGCGGTGACCACGGGCGCAAACTTCATGAGACCTATCGGCACCGTGACATCGTCGTAGATGGCCTCCATCCCGCCCTTCAGCAGGTAGGTTTCATGCCAGAAGGCGGTGCCGCCCGAGTCGCGCAAGAACGACTTCCACCAGTCGCGGTGCGGATCCGAGCGCGTCCAGGCGAGCAACGATTCCATGTCGCGCCAGTACTGGCGCATCCCGGCATGAGGTGGAAACAGCGAGAATAGAAAGTTTTCGTGGGCCAGCAGGCCGTCCGGCTGCGCCTCTACCGAAGCGGCGATCTTTGGCCCGAACCCAAACAGCGTCTTCAATCCTGTAATTCGATTCACCCGCATTCCCAGATAGACGACCACAAGGTTGGGATATTGCGATAGATCTACGGTGCGGCGATTTACCTTGGTCGGCATACCAATAACTGATGCCGAACTTTTGCGCCGGTTTCCGACGGAGTTCGCCTTGTGGACTGGTGAAGCGCCGCGTCCGAAGCAAGCCACGAGAGGCTGCGGGCGGGGCGCGCTCCTCAGAGATGGGCTGCCATGCTGGTTGCGGCGCAAAATCACGCGTTCGCCGCGCGCTGCCTGCCACTCATCCCAGTTACTTGCGAATCGCAAGTAATCATGTTAGTTTCCTGCGAAAATGCCTGCGAGGCCGAGTTCGAGGTCTGGGTGTCCGGTCAGTGTCTCGCTGGAAATCTTGGGCGATCGCTGGTCGCTGCTGATTGTGCGAGACATGATGATCCGCGGCTTCCGGACATTCAAGCAATTCCAGAACTCCGGCGAAGGGATCGCCAGCAACGTGTTGTCCGGACGGCTGCGCAGGCTGTCGGCGGCGGGCATCATCACGGCCGAAAGCGACGCGAGCGATCGGCGGATGATTAACTACCGTCTCACTGATAAGGGCATCGACCTTGCACCCGCGCTGCTGGAGCTGCTTATCTGGGGAGCGCGACATGAGAACACCGGGGTTCCCTGCGCTGCCATCGAGCCGTTGACAAAGAACCGGGAGGCGCTTCTGGCCGAAGTGCGGCGGCGCTGGCAACAGCGCGATCCGGCTCCCCTGCAGGCCAAGACAGGCGAGTGGCTATGGCCAGAGAAGTGAATTCCGCGCCTGAAAGCGCGGCGAAGGAGGAAAGAGATGTCGGCGAAAAGAAGAATCGCAATGCTAAGTGCACCCGTAATTCTGTTGCTGGTTTCCGGGCTGGCTCCGCTTTACGCAACCGGGTCGCCGGACGCCAAGGCACAGTACACCAGCATGGCTCCGCTCGCTCAGTACATGATGGCGGACCGTAACGCCGAAATCACATTGGCACGAAGTGCGGCTCCCGAGGCCATATCACGCGATGCGACCGTCCTGGTGCTGACCGAGCATGGCTACGTGACCGCCGTGGAAGGAAAGAACGGTTTCGTTTGCGTCGTCGAGAGAGCGTGGATGTCCCCCGGAGATTCTCCCGACTTCTGGAACCCCAAGATGCGCGGCCCGCTTTGCTTCAACCCGCCCGCGGTTCGATCGATCCTTCCGGTCACGATTGAGCGGACCAAGCTGGCGATTGCGGGTAAGTCCAGGGCTGAAATTATCGCCGCCAACAAGCAAGGCTACGAGAAGAAGGAGCTGCCCAAGCTCGAGCCAGGTGCGATGAGCTACATGATGTCGAAGAACGCATATTTGACCGCGAAGGGCGGTAATCTAGCTCACGTGATGATCTACACGCCGCATATGGATCCAGCGATGTGGGGCGCTGGTGTGCCCAACGCCCCGCTCATGCTGAATCCACAGTTCAAAGGTGTCGAACCCATCGACGTCTGGGTCATTTCCGTCGGCAAGTGGTCGGACGGAACCCCTGCGCCGGTAATGTAGCGCGCGACAGGCGAGTGGAGGCGAATGCGTGACGAATCCCACAATGACGGAATCGCAATCGATTTCCAGCGCGGCTCTTTGGACGGGCCGAATCCTCGGCGCCCTGGTGTGCTGTTCATGCTCTTTGACGCCGGCGTCAAGGTACTGAAACTGGACATGGCGGTGAAAGGAACTGCGCAGGTGGGGCTATCCTGTTTCGACGGTCGCTCCCATCGGATGGGCCGCTCTGATCAGCGTCATCTTGTACGCTATTCCGCAGACTTCGGTGCTGGGAGCGATTCTTCTGACCGGCTACCTCGGCGGAGCAGTCGCCACCAACGTTCGCATCTCCTCTCCGCTTGGTTTCGATCTCATACCAGCGATCGTCGGAGCCTTGGCCTGGGGCGCGCTCTGGCTGCGCAATGAGCGGTTGCGGGCAATGATTCCGCTGCGAAGAGAAGCAATCAGCAACTAGCTCGCATTCGCCATTCGGCGATGACGAATTTCGCAAACTGAGCATAGAGCGGCCATACTAGCTAACTTCCAATTAGAGGAGACTATCAACGATGAGCAAGGTACGTGTCCTGGCGGGTACCCGTAAGGGAGCCTTCATTCTGGAATCGGATGGCAAGCGGCAGAACTGGACCGTGAGCGGTCCGTTTTTCGCCGGCTGGGAGATTTACCACATGAAGGGCTCGCCCGCCGACCCGAACCGCATCTTCGCCTCGCAGACCAGCGGCTGGTTCGGGCAGGTGATCCAGCGCTCCAGTGACGGTGGCAAGACCTGGGAGACTCCCGGCGGCGGGCCGGAGAAATCGCCGCAGGGCTGGCCGATGGGGGAGAGCAATAAGTTCGTCTATGACACCTCCCCGGAGACCGGCGCGCCGCTCACCACGCACCAGTTTTACGACGGCACCCAGAAGCCCTGGGTGTTCAAGCGCGTCTGGCACCTGGAGCCGTCGCTCTCCGATCCGGACACGGTCTACGCGGGCATTGAAGACGCAGCCATCTTCCGCTCCACGGACGGCGCGCGGAGCTGGCAGGAGTTGGCCGGCCTGCGCGGCCACGGCACCGGTCCAGAGTGGCAGCCAGGCGCGGGCGGCATGTGCCTGCACACCATCATTCTCGATCCCGGCGATCCGGGCAGGATGTACATCGCCATCTCCGCCGCGGGCGCCTTCCGAACCGATGATGGCGGCAAGAGCTGGAAGCCTATCAATCGCGGCCTGCGCTCGCAGTTCTTGCCCGACCAGGACTCCGAGATTGGTCACTGCGTGCATCACGTCGCCATGCATCCTGAAAGGCCGGGCGTGCTCTTCATGCAAAAGCACTGGGACGTCTTGCGCAGCGACAACGCGGGCGACCAGTGGCACGACGTCAGCGGCAATCTGCCCAGTGACTTCGGCTTCGTAATCGACGTGCATGCGCACGAGCCCGAGACCATCTACGTTGTCCCTATCAAGAGCGACGGCGAGCACTATCCACCTGAAGGCAAGCTCCGCGTCTATCGCAGCCGCACCGGCGGCAACGAGTGGGAGGCCCTGACCAATGGCCTGCCGCAAAGCAACTGCTACGTCAACGTGCTGCGCGACGCCATGTCGATCGACTCGCTCGAGGAGTGCGGTATTTACTTTGGCACCACCGGAGGGCAGGTGTATTGTTCGCCCGACGCCGGCGAGAGCTGGTCGCCTATCGTGCGCGACCTGCCTCCGGTGCTTTCGGTAGAGGTGCAGACACTGGCATGATCCGCGTCGTCGTTCCGCCACACCTGCGTACGCTGGCGCATCTGGATGGCGAGGTCCAACTCGAAGTCGAGGGCCGAGTGACGCTGCGCGCGGTCCTGGATGCGTTGGAGGCCCGCTATCCCATGCTGCGCGGCACGATCCGTGACCACGTAACCCAGGAGCGCCGGCCCTTCCTTCGCTTCTTTGCCTGCGAGGAAGACTTGTCGCATGAATCGCCGGACGCTCTCTTGCCTGAACCGGTAGCCAGCGGGCACGAACCACTGCTGATCATCGGGGCCATCGCCGGTGGGTAGCCTTCTTCGTTCACGTGCCTGTCGGCAGCACCAGGTCCATCAACGCCTACAAGAAAAGTGGATGGAGCAGCTCCGCCCCAATTGATAGCAGAATTTATTGGAATGGCATGCCGGGGTTCGGCTGCAAACCGTCTTCCTTAGGACCTTAAAATCACAGGCCCAATCCGGCGGCCTTCACCTAGAACCAATCCAACCTATTTCTAAGTAATCTCTGAATCTATTCTCCGACATTTCTGCGCCGACAAGTCAAACTACTTATTCCATGGAACATCCTTCAACACTGCTGGTTTTGCATCGCTTCGCTCATCCGAACTAGTACTGGAACTACGTTGCTGAATGTAATCCAGGGTAGTGTCCGGATGCAGAGTTCCTAAGGTAAAAACCCTCGCTTAACTAAGTCCAACCGCTAGTTTCTCCAGAGTAGATGCGTCCATAGTCTGGCTCCAGTGCACAGGCACGAAGCAACTATTTTTGAGGAGAACAAGTTTTGAAAAGCACTCTTGGGGTCGCAGCACTGCTATGCGCACTGACTTCGCTGTCGCTGGCCGGAACCAGGACTTACAACCAGGTGCAGAGCATGTCGGGATGGCAGACCTGCAGCAGCTGCGCCGGCAGCGGTCCTACCAATCATTCCATGGCGCAGCACATCCACAGTCCGTCGATGACCGGCAATTCCACCAAGTACTCGCTGGGCGGCAGTTCGCCCTATCACAATGCGATTTGGTGGAAGCAGCTGGGCGCCAATCCCTCTGCCCACAATTTTACCTATGACCTATATTTCTATTTGACGACCCCGGGGGCGGCGCAGTCGCTTGAGTTCGACATGAATCAGTCGGTGAGCGGGCACAAGTTCATCTTCGGGACGCAGTGCAACATCAAGGGAGCGCACCAGTGGGACGTTTGGGACACCGCCCACGGCCGCTGGATCCATACCGGCATCGGATGCTCGCAGCCGCCCGCTTATACATGGAACCACCTGGTGTTGGAGTTTCAGCGTAATGGCAATCAAACCAAGTTCATTTCGGTGACGCTGAACGGCCACCGCAGCTACATCAATCGTAGCTTCAATACCTATGGCGTGAATGCCGCAGAGCTGAATGCCGCCGTGCAACTGGATGGCGCTGACCACCAGCAGAACTACTCCGAGTGGGTGGATAAGATGACGGTCACAGCCTGGTAAGGTTCTCCCTGCTGGAAGCAAGAAAAAGGCGCCCCTGGCGGGCGCCTTCTTTATTTTTCCATAAATGCGGAAAGAAATTGAAAGGGCTGTGACCTTGGTTACGCTCTAGCCGCCAGCTCCTGCGAGGGAGCCCTCGGCGTGGATGCGTGTACCGTCACAGCCCTTGATGCGACCGCCGCTTTCGCGGCTCCAGGCCCCGGCTGACACCTCGCAGTGCAGTCGGTTTTTTCGGGTCTGGCGGTTGCCGCCGGTCACCCGGCTGAACCGATCACTCAGCTTACTTCGGACCGGCTACGATTTGTTGCCCGTCCTTTTCTGCCGTCGACGAGAGCCATCCTAATTGAGCATTGGAAAATGTCAACGCCCAAGGTTTGTGCAAGTGCGATTAATCGTTGTGTGGAAATTTCATTTCTAAACGACACGAATCAAGCAGAGTTGCGCAAACTCTCTTCAAGAATTCAAGCCGCATTCACACCTTTTGCACAGAAAGAGGGCATGTTGAAGAAGCGAACCACGACAGTTCTTGACGAAATCTCAATCGTGCCGCATTTTGGTAGGGAGCGATGCCTGAATTAGTGGCCTACATCGATGGCGGATCGCACGGCAACCCCGGCCCGTCCGGCATTGGGGTCATTATCGAGGCGCCGGGCGGCGAAATTGTCCGTATCGCCAAGTGGATCGGCCATCAGGACAACAATGTCGCCGAATATCTGGCGCTGCTGGAAGCCATGCAGCACGCGGTAGAGGTGAATGCGCGCGCCCTGCACGTCTTCTCCGATTCCGAAGTGATGGTCAAGCAGATGACCGGCGAGTACGCCTGCCGCAGCCCCCGCCTGCACTCGCTCAACTGGATCTGCCGCAAGCTCGCCCGCAGCTTCGATTTCTCCATCGCCCACATCCCCCGCGAAAATAATCGCGAAGCCAACCGGTTGGCGCGGAGCGCCGCCAAATCGCGCAAAGCAGCCTGACGCTGTCCGAATTAGAAAGCTGTCGTCACGAGCCGGGCTTTGGCGCCGGGGGATCCGCTGTCCGCAGTCTCGACGCGATGTTCATGACCCCCTGGTCGCCTTGTGACCTTCATCACTGCGGCTGGTGCGTCCGGAGCGCAGCATAGAGCTTCAGGACCAGGTGCTCCGGGGTCTCGCGTTTTCGAGACCTGGGTAGCTGCTGACTCGCGACTACCCAGGTCTGGAAACCGCCAGACCTGAGGCACCTGCTTTAGGACTGGGTGTCGCGTACGGAGCAAGCCATGCCGAGCCGAACCATCATCGAGCCGTTCCGCATTAAGAGTGTCGAGCCGATCCGCTGGACCACACGCCAGCAACGCGAAGAGCTGCTGCGCGCCGCGCACTACAATCTCTTTCTGCTGCCCGCCGACGACGTGCTTATCGACTTGCTGACCGACTCCGGCACCGGCGCCATGTCTACCGGACAGTGGGCCGCCATCATGCAGGGCGACGAGAGCTACGCCGGCAGCCGCAGCTTCGACCGATTCCGCGACTCCGTCCAGGAGATTTTCGGTTTCCGGCACGTTATCCCTACGCACCAGGGCCGAGCGGCCGAGCGCATCCTGTTCAGCGTAGCCTGCAAGAACGGCGATATCGTTCCCAACAACACGCATTTCGACACCACCCGCGCCAACATCGAATTCCTCGGAGCCGAGGCCGTCGACCTGCCGATCCCAGAGGCGAGCCAGCCCGCGAAGTGGCATCCCTTCAAGGGCAACATGGATATCTCCGCACTCGAGGAGCTGATCGCGCGGGTCGGCCGCGAGCGCATTCCGCTGGTGATGCTCACCATCACCAACAACTCGGGAGGCGGCCAGCCGGTCTCGATGGAGAACGCGCGCGCCGTAAGCGCCGTTTGCCGCAAACACCGCATCCCGCTTTACTTCGACGCCTGCCGCTTCGCCGAGAACGCCTGGTTCATCAAGCTGCGCGAGCAGGGTTACGCGGACAAGACCCCGAAAGCGATCGCGCAGGAGATGTTCGCGCTGGGCGACGGCTGCACTATGTCGGCCAAGAAAGACGGTATGGCCAATATCGGCGGCTTTCTCTGTACCAATGACGGCGTCCTCGCCGCACAGGAGAAGGACCTGCTCATCCTGACCGAGGGCTACCCGACCTATGGAGGGCTCGCGGGCCGCGATCTGGAAGCGATCGCCGTCGGACTGCAAGAATCGTTGCAAGAGGATTACTTGCGCTATCGCATCGCCTCGACCGCATATCTGGGCGATCACCTCACGCGGGCAGGCGTTCCCATCGTGCAACCTCCGGGCGGACACGCCATCTACCTCGACGCGCGAACGTTCTTGCCGCATATTCCGCTGGAGGAATTTCCCGGCGTCGCGCTGGCCGCGGAGCTGTACCTGGAGGGCGGCATTCGCTCGGTCGAAATCGGCAGCCTGATGTTCGGCAAAGCCGCGAAGTGGGACCTGGTGCGGTTGGCCATCCCGCGCCGCGTCTACACTCAAAGCCACATTGACTACGTGATCGAGGTGATCCTGTCAGTCTGGCAGCGTCGCGACCAAATCCGCGGCCTGCGCCTAACCTACGAGGCGCCATTCCTACGCCATTTCACAGCCTATTTGGAGCCGGTCGCGTCGGCGCGGACGATTGCCTACGTCTAAATGCCAGGCGAGCGAAAGACCAGCCGCGGGACGCTGTCCAGCGTGGGAGCCGCAGCGAGCTTGAGCATGTATAGGCCGCTCACAAGAAAGATGATTAGGGCCGACAGGCCGACGAACCAATGCGCGCGTGGCCAGTTCATCAGTGCTTCCCAGCGTGCGGCTGTATTTATGTCTTCAGGATTCTAGACGGACTCTATTGCTGTCGCCTGCGATGGTAGACGGCGAACTCATAGCCCGGATTCGGCGGGAACAGCTCGTTGATTTTGCGCAGGCGCTCGGCCAATGCCTCCGGCGCCAGCAGAGGATAATCGCGCTCGCGCAGGTCCTGATAGTCCACGTCGAGATGGAGCGATAGCAGATACACCGCAATCGCGTCGGAAAATGTCGCCAGCAGGTACTCGTGACGGGCCTTCTCCGCTTCGGGGCCGTTGGTTGTCGCCACCTTGCGAAGCTCGTAGGCGTCGAGCGAGGTTTCTCCCTTCACCCGGGCCTCTGCCTGCTTCCATATCAGGTCGCTGAATTCCTGCGAAACGCCGGCGCGATCCACGAAGTTGTGCCCCACGTTGATGAAGAACTCGAAGGCAATGGCGAAGTTGTCCTCCATCAGCCGTGTGGAAATGAAGACACACTGCGAGTCGCCCAGCGTCTGGTTGCGATGGCAGACGGCGCTGTCGGAGAGCTGCACGTCGTAGCGGTCGGCGATCATCGTCTCGTCGCCGCCCATATTCAACGTGAGCGGAACAAAATAGTAAGCCTTGCGATCCAGGGCCCCGGCAATGGTGCGTGGCACGGCGTTGACCATACGCTCCAGGTCGGCCGTCCCGGTGTTTACCTCGCCGAGGGCCGAGAAGCAGATGCCGTTCGCTGCCTGCGTGACCGGCGCCAGCCGCACCACCTCGGCGGGTGTGCGGGTTACAGCTTGGGATGTCGAGGACATGGAAATCTGATTGTAACGCAAGGTCGTCGAACAGGATGCTCGTTCATTCTCATCGCAAAGAAGGAGCACTCTTGCTGGGATTTACTTGCTGGAGATGGGCAGATACCCTTTCGACCCACAATCGATAGCTGCATTGCACCGTTATAGGTACTGGCCGAAAATTTTCCCTTTGGAAACGTTTTGACCTTTTCTGTAGAGTCGGCAATGCAATGGCGGGCAGGTCCGTCTGACAGCTCCAGGCGGGCGTCACCACTGACCTTGAAAGAAATTGAATGAGAAAAACACAGAAAGAGCGGGCAGCAGATGAGCACTGGTGCAGGTGCGACTGTTCGCAATGCGAGATTGGCGCCCACGAACGCTGCGCTAGCCCCGACTGTCACATGCCCAAGTGGGAGGATGTGCAGAAAGACAAGAACCGTCCTACTTCTTAGTCTGCTTTCGAATTTGTTTTTGCGCCCACTGTCGAAAGTGGAATTCGAACTCGTCCGGCGAGTAGATCCCCTTCTGCACTAGCAGCGTGTTTATGGCGTAAACGGTGGCTTTGAAACGCTCGTCCCGCGACAGCACATCGACAGCTTCTTCAAAGCTCATTAGAGTCTCGCCCGGCGGGGGCTGCAGTCCGGTGGGGTTCAGTTCGCGGGTAGCCATGTTTCTCCTGCCTCCGTTAACGCTTTTCGCAACTGTACTCGCCAGCGATTCCCGAGGTCAACGACGATGCTCAGCCGGAGTAACCGTCGGCGAGTACGCGCGCAATCTGCGACAGCAATTCCCGATTTCCCGTGTAGCCCGCCGTTTACGGGGTTAAAATACTCGCGATGGCTTCAAGTTCACCTGCACTGCAAAGGCGGCCGCAGCCGAGCCTTGTTTCTATGATTGTTGCCTCCGCGCTGCGCGTGGCGGTCGCTACCCTCCTGTTCACGGCGGGCGGCATGGCTGTAGGACTTTTTTGCGGTATCGTGGGCACTGCGCTCTATGGCATGATCAAAGGCGTGCCCATCGACATGGCCAACGCTTATCGTCACGTTGCAATCCCCATTGCGCTCCTCGTCGGAACGTGCGCCCTCATTGGCTCGGCCATCGTAGAAGCCCGCGGCCGCACACGAACATCCCTGTAGCGCATTGCCCCGCTGTTCTGCACTCCGATAAACTCAAGAGTTTCTGACCCGCAGCAACGGCTGCATACAGGTTTGTCATTATGTCTGAAAACATTCATGTGAAATTGCCCGACGGCAGCGTGAAAGACGTGCCGCGCGGGACCTCCGCCCTCGACATCGCCAAGAGCATCAGCCCGCGGCTGGCTGATGCCGCTTTGGCTGCACAGATCAAGCCACTGTCATCGAACGGCAGCGGCGGCAACGGACATCATCCGCCGACCGAAACCACCAGCGCGGCAGCGGCGGCGCCCGCCTCAGCGCACGCGCCTTCGGCCGACGGCCCGCGCCTGATCGATCTTGGCCGCCCGTTGGAGCACGATGCCGAGCTTCGCATCCTGACCGATCGCGATCCGGAGGCACTCGAGGTCTATCGACACTCGTCCGCGCACTTGATGGCAGCGGCTGTCCTGGAGCTCTTCCCGGAAACCAAGCTCGGCCACGGTCCGGCCACCGAGTCCGGCTTCTTCTACGACTTCTATCGCGAGAAGCCGTTCACGCAGGACGACCTCGAGGCCATCGAGAAAAAGATGCAGGAGCTGGTGAAACAGGACCTGCCCTATGCGCGCGAATTTCTGCCGCGGCAGGAGGGCCTGGAGCGCTTCCAGTCGGAAGGCGACTTCATGAAGTGCCACTTCATCGAGCAGTTCACCACGCCTGACGAAAAGATATCCATCTACAAGACGGGCAAGTTCACCGACTTCTGCCGCGGGCCGCACATCCCGTCGACCGGGCGCATCAAGGCGTTCAAGCTGCTGAACATCGCCGGCGCGTATTGGTTGGGCGACGAGAAAAATCCGCAGCTGCAGCGCATCTACGGCACGTCATTCTTCTCGAAGAAGGACCTCGACGACTATCTGCACAAGCTGGAAGAAGCGAAGAGGCGCGATCATCGTGTGCTCGGCAAGCAACTCGACCTCTTCTCCATCCAGGAGCTGGCCGGGCCGGGGCTCATCTTCTGGCATCCCAAGGGCGGGCTCATTCGCAAAGAGATGGAAGACTGGATGCGCAACGAGTACCTCAAGCGAGGCTACTCGCTCGTATGCACGCCGCATGTGGCGCGCGTCGATTTGTGGAAGACCAGTGGTCACGAGGGCTACTACGCGCAAAACATGTTCACGCCGATGGAGCTGGACGACGCGAACTATCGCATGAAGCCGATGAATTGTCCGTTCCACATCCTCATCTACAAGGACTCGTTGAAGTCGTACCGCGACCTGCCGGTCCGGCTGGGCGAGATGGGAACGGTTTATCGCTACGAGCGTTCGGGCGTGATGCACGGACTGCTGCGCGTGCGCGGCTTCACTCAGGATGACGCGCACATCTTCTGCACGCCGGAGCAGATTGAAGACGAGGTCAGCGGTTGCGTCGACTTCGCCCTGGCCGTGCTGCACACCTATGGCTTCGAGCAGTACCAGGTCGAGCTTTCCACCTGGGACCCGAACGATCGCAAGACCTTCATCGGCAGCGACGAGCAGTGGCAATCGTCCGAGGCTTCGCTGAAAAACGTGCTGGAACGGCGTGGCATTCCTTACAAGCTCATTCCCGGCGAAGCAGCGTTCTACGGCCCCAAGATCGACATCAAGTTGGTCGATGCGATCGGCCGCCTGTGGCAGCTTTGCACCGTGCAGTTCGACTGGAACCTGCCGCAGCGCTTCGACTTGGAGTACGTCGGCGAAGACGGCAAGCGCCATCAGCCGCTGATGGTACATCGCGCGCTCTACGGATCAATCGAGCGCTTCTTCGGCGTGCTCATCGAGCACTATGCCGGGGCGTTTCCGGTGTGGCTCTCGCCGGTACAAGTGGTCGTTATCCCGATTGGCGAGAAGCATCACGAGTACGCTCAGGCTGTCGGCGAAAAGCTCAAAGGTGCCGGCGTGCGCGTGCACGTCGACCTGCGCAACGAAAAGATGAACGCGAAGATCCGCGAGCACGCCATGCAGAAAGTGCCGTTCCAACTTGTCGTCGGTGACAAGGAGATGGAAGCCGGCGAGGTCAACGTGCGCGTCCGCGGACAGGAGAAAGCCGAAGGCTCGGTGAAGGTGGAGTCGTTGGTCGACCGCGTGAAGGGGCTGATTGAGAGCAAAAGCGCCAAGCTATAGGGCTTGTGTTATAACACGCTGCTTCATCGCGGGCCAGGGTCACTCCGTCCCCTCCCGTCGAGTCCCAAAATACTTGCGAATGCCTATGGTGTTGTACTGGCCCCAGGGGCCGTTCGCGCCGAGCCAGGCGCCGCCCAGCGGCTGGTCGCGCGAGCCGAAGCGCACGATGGTCGGGTGGTTGGTATAGCGGAACTGAAAACGCTTCGGCAGGTCGAGACCCACGCCCCATTTCACTTCCATGCCGATGCCCGTCCACGACCACGTGTAGCGCACCTGCGGAAGGTTATTGCCGAAGAGAAAATTCGGCTCGTAGAAGACCATGAGGCGCCGCGCGACCGTCCTGCCAATCGGGTGAAGTTCCAGGTTGCCGGAAATCTGATACCGGGCGAAGGCGCTGCAGGGCGCGTTCCTGCCGCCGAACTGCGGCGCGCCGGCGTCGGCGGCGCATAGGTTGGGATCGATCTCGTTGTGCGGCGGCGCGATATCGAATTGCGCCCACCCCCAGTACCAGTTTTTGGGAAAGAACAGCCGGTCCGAGGACTGTGATGTTGTCGAAGGCGTGGTTTGGGTGGTCGCGGTTTCAGTTGCGGTCTGCGACCAGGCAGCGTACGAGCACAGCAACAACACAAGGAACGGCAGCAGGCGCTTCATTCAGCCTCCGCAAAGATTTATTGCCGGCAATGCTTTGACAGCATATTCGCTGGCGTGCTTCGGCGGAAGGGTTTTTGGAAAAATGGTTTTCAGTCGTCGGACTTTGGGCGACCGAGAATCCGTTCGCGCAGGAGAGTCGTCACCGCCAACCCGAGGCGAGGGACCCTGCTGTTGGCCGCGAGTGCATTGAGACTCTACTCCAAAGGTTCCGGCTTCAGCCGCTGAGGTAAGGGTCAGATTTGCCTCGGGCGCTAAAGCGCGTGCCCATTCGGGCTTCGATATGCACGCCTCAAAGGCATGCTCCACCCGGCGGCGTAACCGATCAAATATGAAATTGAGCCACTACCTCGCGCCGAGGAGTATTGACAACCCACCCCGCCTACCGACACCTGACAGCTGACAACCGGCATCCGACATCTGCTTCTCGTGTTATCCTCCGCGCACGCATGTCATACCGCACCAGCGCCACGGCCGCACTGCTGCTGCTCACCGCACTCAATTTCCTCAATTACATTGACCGCAACGTGCTCTATGCGGTGCAGCCGCTGATCCAGCGGGAATTCCAGCTCACCGACGCGCAGGTCGGCTTTCTCACGTCGGCGTTCTTCATCTGCTACATGGTGGCTTCGCCACTTATCACGCCGCTGGCGGACCGTTATTCGCGCCGCTGGATAATCGCCCTCGGCGCCTTCGTCTGGAGCGCGGCAACCCTGCTCAGCGCGGTCACCCACACCTACAACGAGCTGCTGCTGCGGCACGTCGTTGTCGGCATCGGCGAGGCGACGTTCGTGGCCATCTCGCCTGCTCTGCTCGCCGACCTCTATCCCGAAGAAATTCGCGGGCGGGTAATGGGCCTGTTCTACCTGGCGACTCCGGTGGGCAGCGCGCTCGGCTACATCATCGGAGGCTTCCTTGGCCCCCGCTACGGCTGGCGTGCGCCGTTCCTGATTTCGGCGCTACCGGGCTTCGTGCTGGCGGCGGCGGTGCTCGGTCTCGCGGAGCCGGCGCGCGGTGCAAGCGACCGGCTGGCCGACAGTGCCGAGCGCGGATCGCTGAGCGGCCTGCTGCGCAACAAAGCGTACTGGACCGTCACCCTCGGCGGCGCCATGATGACGTTCGCCATCGGTGGCCTGCAGGTCTGGATGCCGACCTTCCTGGAGCGCGTGCGGCAGCTCCCGCTGGAGCGCGCCAACACCATCTTTGGCGCCATGACCGTCGTCTCAGGCACGGTTGCCACCCTGCTGGGCGGCTGGCTCGGCGACCGGCTGTTACGGCGAACCTCCGCCGCCTACCAACTGGTTTCCGCCGTCGGTATGGCGCTGTCGATTCCCGCCATCGTCGTCGCCATCTATGTCCACGGCCGGCTGATGTTCCCGGCGATCTTCCTGGGCGAGTTCTTCCTGCTGCTGAACACCGCGCCGTTGAACGCCGCGCTGGTGAACTCGGTGAGCGCGCGCATCCGGGCGACGGCGCTTGCGGTAAACGTCTTCACCATACACCTGCTGGGCGATGCCTTCTCGCCCACGCTGATCGGCGCCATCTCCGATCGCAGCAGCCTGCAGCTGGGGCTCACGTCGATGGTGGTTGCGGTCGTGCTGTCGGCAGTAGTGCTGTTTTATGGAATGCGCTTTGCGCCAGAGATAAGCAGAGAGCAACTAGCAACTAGCAATTAGCAATTAGCTGTTGGCCTTTCCCGGTTAGCGGTTTCCCGGCGCCCAGCCGATGCAGTCGTTTCGCCGCACATGCAAATCTTCTGGCTTCGAGTGGTCAATGGTTGGGGATCGGGGTTGCCGGGTCTTGGCAAAGGTAATGCCCGCTCTAGAGCTGCAGATTCTCGCGCAAGATCCCAATGTCCTTATCGCCGCGCCCTGAAATGTTCACTATCACAATGTCGGATTGCGACATTGTGGGGGACCGCTTAATGCATTCGGCTACGGCATGCGAAGATTCCAGCGCCGGGATGATGCCCTCCAGCTGCGCCAGTCTACGGCAGGCGTCCAGCGCCTCCTGATCGGTCGCCGACACGTATTCGGCGCGGCCTTGATCGTGCAGCAGCGCGTGCTCCGGACCGATGGCGGGATAGTCAAGTCCCGCGGAGACCGAATGCGTCAGCGCGATCTGTCCCGCCGCGTCCTGCAGAACGTACGAGTAGGTCCCTTGCAGAACGCCTGGGCCGCCACCGTCAAAGCGCGCGGCGTGCTCGCCCAGTGCGTGTCCGCGGCCGCCGGCTTCGACGCCTACCAGCTTCACGTCTTTATCTTTGATGAATTCGTAAAATGCGCCGATGGCGTTCGAGCCGCCTCCAACACACGCGATAACCGCCGACGGCAGCCGTCCCTCAGCCTGCAGGATCTGCTTGCGCGCCTCCTGGCTGATCACGCGATGGAAATCGCGCACCATCGTCGGATAGGGATGCGCGCCCAACACGCTGCCCAGCAGGTAGTGCGTGGTACGAACATTCGTTACCCAGTCGCGCATGGCCTCGTTGATCGCGTCTTTCAGAGTGCGCGAGCCGGAGTCGACGCCGCGCACCTCGGCCCCCAACAGCCGCATGCGAAAAACGTTCAACTCCTGCCGCCGCATGTCTTCCGTGCCCATGTAGACGACGCATTCCATGCCGAACAGCGCGCAGACGGTCGCGGTGGCCACCCCGTGCTGGCCCGCGCCGGTCTCGGCAATGATGCGGCGCTTGCCCATGCGCCGGGCCAGCAGAGCCTGTCCGATGCAATTGTTGATCTTGTGGGCGCCGGTGTGCAGCAGGTCTTCGCGCTTTAAGTAGATCTTTGCGCCACCCAACTCGCGCGTGAGCCGCTGGGCGTGGAACAGCGGCGTGGGCCGCCCAGCGAAGTCATGCAGCAGGCGGTGGCATTCGTCGCGAAACGATTTATCTTTGCGCGCCTCGGCGTAGGCGGCTTCCAACTCCTGCAACGCGGACATCAAGGTTTCGGGGACGTAGCGGCCGCCATAGGCGCCAAAGCGTCCGCGCGCAGAGCGGCGTCTGGTGCGGCTGCTCTCATCGGCAGCGCCGGTGCCGATATGGCTGGTCGGTTCCATCAGGCCCTTTGTCTCACCGAAGCGGGCGTCTGGCGAACGGCCGCAATGAAGTCGTGAAGTCTAGCTTCATCTTTCGTTCCCGGCGCCTCCTCGACGCCGGAGACGACATCAACCCCCCAAGGCTCAAACATCTCGATGGCCCGGGCGACGTTCTCCGGACGCAGACCGCCGGCGATGATCAGCGGCAGGGCTGCTCGAATGCGCTTGGCGAGCGGCAACACCCTGTCCCAATCGTACGCCGCGCCGGTCCCGCCGCGCTGCTGCGGTGAGCCGGAGTCCAGCAGGATAGCGTCCAGTCTGTCACGTGCGGCGAGGTAACTCTCCAGTTTATTGGCATCAGTCAGGAGCTCGTCTGCGTGAAGAACCTTGATGATCTTGCGTTCGCCCAGGGCGGCGCGAAATTCCTTCAAGCTCTCGGCGCTCTCATCGCCGTGCAACTGGACGCCGGAGAGGCCGGCTTGCTGCGCAATTTTGGCTACGTCGCCGGGCGTTCGATTGACAAAGACGCCGATGGTTTCTACCCCGCCCGGCAGCTCGCGAACAATTCCGGCCACTGTTTCAAGGTCAATGGCGCGCGGACTGGGCGCAAGAACGAATCCAAGCGCGTTCGCTCCCGCGTCGATGGCAAGTTGCGCGTCGCGCAGGTTAGTGGTTCCGCAGATTTTGATCCAGACCATGGCTGATCAAGCTTGAAAGCTCTGTCGCTTCTTATCAGTGGCACGACTGAAGCCGCAATAAAAACACGCTCCACCTCAGCGCGCGACCACCGCGTCCGCCAGCAACTGGCGCAAGGTCTCGCCCGGACGTGCCGCCCGCATCAGCGACTCGCCAATCAAAAATGCATCGTAGCCGGCTTGGCGAAGCCGCGCGATGTCTTCGCCCGACTCGATGCCGCTCTCGGCCACTTTGACCACGTCTGCCGGCATGAGCTCAGCCAGTTGCAACGAGGTATTCAGGTCGACCTTGAAGGTGTGCAGGTTGCGATTGTTCACCCCGAGGAGGTCGCAGCCGGCATCGAGGGCGCGCTGCAACTCGGCCCCGTCATGCACTTCGCATAGCACGTCGAGCTCGAGTTGGGCCGCACGGTGGCGCAGATCGGACAGCTCGGACGCCGACAGCGCAGAGGCGATGAGCAGCACCGCATCCGCACTATTCGCGCGCGCTTCCAGCAGCTGATACTCATCGACTATGAAATCTTTTCGTAGACACGGCACTCGCGTAGCCTGCGACGCTATCCGCAGATTCTCCAGCGAGCCCCG
This sequence comes from Terriglobales bacterium, assembly GCA_035651035.1. Taxonomy (GTDB): domain Bacteria; phylum Acidobacteriota; class Terriglobia; order Terriglobales; family Acidobacteriaceae; genus Bog-257. The sequence continues at coordinate 17,822 of DASRGM010000065.1, read as the reverse complement.
GAAATATTGCTCGTCGGTGAGCACGGAAAGCGCGGCCGCCCCGGACTGCTCCAGCTCGCGCGCCAGTTCGGCCACGGGAAATTCGGCGCGGATGAGGCCTTTCGAGGGCGATGCCTTCTTCAACTCGGCGATGACCGCCGTACCCGATCGAGCAACGTTCGTCAGGGTTTCGCGGAAACCCCGCGGCTGATGCCGCAACACATCCAGCCGCTGCGCCGGGAGGGCCGCCTTGGCGGCAGCAACCCTAGCGCGCGTAGCGGCCACGATCTCGTCCAGTTTGCTCGGCATGGGATGTAGTGAGTATAGCCCGGCTGAATGCCGCGACTGGGCTGCCGGCCACTCGCCAATACACCGGAAAGTTGTAGTAACTCAGGCAAAAGCACTATTCCCCGACCGCACGGAATAAGCTACTCTGCTAGTCCGGGTATCAAAGCCACTTCAGCAGGCGCGCCCCGCAGCGCGCCGAAGCTCGGATTGCAATGAAATCTGGCCGTCTAATGCTGCCGCTGAGCGTCGCTCTGGCTCTTTCCTTGCCAGCCTGGAGTCAACAAACGGTAGCGCGGCTCAGCCGCACGGATGTTGCTCGCAGCGAGAACGGCAGTACACAACACCCGAACAGTTCCCTTTATTTGCGCGATTCCGCAAGCTCTCGCGCGGCCGCCGATGCGCTCTTCGCCAGGTCGGACCTGCAGCATGCGCGGGCACTGGTGAACGTTGCCCTTCGCCGCAATGCCGATGACGCCGAGGCGCTCTTTGTCGGCATGGAGCTAGCCGGTATCGACAACGATTATGCCGCGACGCTTGAGGCGGCGCTTCGGCTGTGTGAAGTGGGGGTCTCAGCGCCTGCCGACGCCCGTGTACGGCTCGCAGCGGTGCGGGTGCGCGAGGCAGCAGCCAACACTGCGGAGTTTCGCCGCGCAATCCCGCGGCTGCAGGCGCTCCTGCATGACACGCCCGAAGCGTTTCCGGAGCTGCGCATGGCGCTTCTCGAAGCGGCCCGCGACGGCGCGCCTGGACTCGACGCTTACACCCTGGCGCGCGCCGCCGGAGTTCTAACCGACTGGCGCATCGTCGGTCCGCTCGGTTCGCATCCCTTGCTCGACTCGGAGCGGCCGGCGATCTCTCCGGCCGATGATTTGTCGCAAAGCTCGTACGCGGGACGGATGGTAGAAAATTTTCAATTCCCTGACGGCTGGATTCGCTTGCCGGACTACTTGTCGCGCCGCGGAGTTTTCTATGCGGCTGCGCAATTCGCCTCCTTCACGGCTGAGCGCCGGCAGCTGCGCATTGCCTCGGGCGGGATGCTGGAGATTTACGTCGACGGCCAGCGTGTGCTACGCACGAATGCCGGGCACGCACGTGATCACGCCAGCTTCGACGTTATGCCCGGCCCGCATCGCGTGCTGGTGAAATTCATCGCCTCCGCGGCGCCGCTGCGCATCTCGGTCTTTCGCGACAGTGCGCCGGAGCGCGCTCCGCTGCGTGCCAGGCTCTCGGAGCAGGAAGCCGCCTATCTGCTGGCCGCCGGGCACTACGCCGACGGGGAGTTCGCGGCAGCCGCAAGCCAGATTGATGCCGCCGAATCCGCCGAGTCGTCGACTGGATTGCAGTTTCTGCGGGCGCAGGCCGTGAATAACGCGCAGGGTGCGACGCCGTCATGGCCGCAGCTTCATTCCGGTCACCCGGTTGCTGCTGATGCCACCACGTGGGTACGACAGCTGGAGGAACATCCTTCATGCGCAGCGCTGGAGGGTGCGGTGACGTTCTACGGCGCTCGCGACATGCGTCCGGAAAGAGAGGCGGCGCAACGCAGGCTGGAGGGCTGTGCCAGCGAGTCGCTGGCCTACGCGGAAAGCCTCGCGCGCGACGGTGACCACCGGGCATCGGCAGAAGCTCTTCGCAAATTGCTGGCTGGCGTGCCGTTGGATCGCGAGGCTCGGTTAATGCTGGTGCGTGAGCTGCAGCTTGCCGGAGAAGACGAGGCGGCGCAGCGTGCGGCCGCTGACTGGCTGCGTATCGCTCCCAACGCGCCGAGCTATCACCGGCTGGCGGCTGCTTCCGCGGAGCTCGCCGAAGGGCAGCCGTCGACCTCCGGAGCCGACTTTTTTCAACCCTATCGCCGCGACGCTGAGCCCCTGGCGCGCTACGCCGCCGCGGAGCAATCGCAGGCTGCAACCGTGCTGCTCGACGATCAGGTTGCGATTGCGCGGCCGGACGGCAGCGTGTCGCTCTACATCCATCGCGCCCGGAAGCTGAGCGCGCGATCGGAAGACTACGCCCTTCTGGCAGGCGTCCCGCAGGGCGCGCAGGTGCTCACCTTCCGCATCCTTCATGCTGACGGCACGTCTACTCCGGTACGGCAAGGTGAAGCGTATCCCGCATTGCAACCGGGCGATGCGATCGACGTCGAGTACGTGGTCCATTTCACCGGCGATGGCGGCATTCCAGAGCACGCCGAGGCATTTCAATTCGTCTTCGGCAGCTTCGATGAGCCTGTGCTGGAGGCGCGCTTCGTCGTGCTGACTCCGGCCGATCATGGCGACGGCGGTGTAGTCATCGCTACCGGCCAGCCGCCGGTGATGACGACCTCCATGCATAACGGCATGCTCGCCCGCATATGGAAGAAAACTGCGCGCGACAACGACGCGGGGAGAAACCCTGGTCTGGCCATTGTGCGCGTCGTCGAGCAGGAGAATGGCTGGTCGGTGCCCAGCAATGCCGAGCACCAGCGGCGCATTGAGACCATTCATCCCGGGCCGCGGCCGGAAGATTCCTAAAACAAAGACTCGCGGTGCGGTATCTGCTTGTTGTCAACCGCGCACGGCGCGCCAGGCGCCCGCACTGCGGCGCTCCGCCTCTTCGGCAAAGCCTTCGCCCAGCTTCTGCAGCGTGGAGAATATCTGCATGCCCTTCTGCAGGTAATCGGGCGCATTCTCCCATACGGCCTCGAACTTCTCCGGATATTCCGAGGCCAGCACGGCCAAGCCGCCGGCGGCAAAGGCCATTCCAATGGGACGCCGACCGGTGAGGATGAGCACTGCACCCGTGCCAATCGCGCCCATCACAATCGCTTTTTTCCAGTTCTGCATAATCACCTCAAGCCGCGGAATCAGAGCGGCGAAATCAATTAGAAGTCTCTGGGAGCAGCGCCGTTGTACGCTGTGCCTGCGAATTGCGGCTGCGCCCCGGAACAACGGCGAAGCGCAGCCTGGTTGATGCGGCTGAGGGCCTGCAAATTCCTACGCCCGTCATGACAGTTTTTTTCAGCTTCCCCGCAGTTTGCAGCGACCGCGTCCGCGCCGCCCGTCCTGCAACACCCCGTCGGCATGGATGGTGAAGGTGGCGCGGGATGCCTTGAACCTAGATCAGCGGCACGCGCTCGCGCACATCGACGCCGGCGCTGCGCAGCAGCTTCTCTACCGCACTTTCGTTCAGGCGCGTGGCATCGTATTCGATGCGGATGGTGCGGGCATCCTCCTTCAGCTGGAGGCGGCGAATACCGTAAACGTCGTACATCTTGCCGAGGGCGTTCATCTCGGTTTCGCCCGGCGGCATGCCATAGCGAAACATCACATCGACGGTCGTCATCGTCCTTGCCTCCAAGAAACGTGCAATGATGAGGAGTGCGGGAAGCGCGCGGCCGGCGAATGCATCTTGGGTAAAAGCCGGAGCGGATTCCGGAGTTCAATATAGTGCATAAGCATTCCGGAGCAACACGGAAATCGGATTCACGATTGCTCGAAGGAATCGATCAACTTTAGCCGGCGACCGCGGCAGCAGTTACCACAAATGAGTGATTCACAGACACCGCCGCAGAACCTGACACTGGACTTTTCCGCCAAGGACCCTGTCTGCGGGATGGTCATCGAGCCGGCGCAGGCGCGCGGGAAGGCTCGTTATGCGGGCGAGACCTACTTTTTCTGCTCGCCCGGTTGCATGCACAAGTTCACCGCGAATCCCGCGAAATACCTGGCGGGCAACGGCGCGCCGGCCCAGAGTGTTTCTGGGCCAGCGGGGGACGCGCCGAGGACGCCCAAGAAGCCCGACAAGGACCCGGTCTGCGGCATGACGGTACACCCCGCGACCGCCGCTGCAACCGTGGAGCACGATCGCAAGCTCTACCACTTCTGCTCGCGTGGTTGCGCGGAGAAGTTCCAGCGCGATCCGAAGAAATATCTCTCACCCCAGTCGGCGCAAAATCAGCGCGGGCCGGGGTCCCCGAATCTGGACGCCGGCTATAAGCCTGCGGCGATGCCGGGTACGGTGCAGATCGGCGGCACTCCGGTGCAGATTGGCGCAGCAGCCAAGCAGAGGAAAGAGCCCGCCGATCAAGGCCGTGCGACGGCGGGGATCACCGAGAAAGACCCGGTTTGCGGCATGAGTGTCGATCCGGCCAACGCAGCGGCCGTCGTCGTCCACGAGGGAAAGAGCTACTACTTCTGCTGTCCGGGTTGCGCGGAGAAGTTCAAAGCCGATCCTGCAAAGTATCTCTCGGCTGCTCCGGCCGCGACCGCTGTGGCGGCTCCCGCGAAGCCTTCTCCTGCCGACATCGCTTACGTCTGCCCGATGGATCCGGAGGTACGGCAAGATCGGCCCGGCGCCTGTCCTCAGTGCGGCATGGCTTTGGAGCCGGAGCTGCCGCTCACGCCGACGAAGACCCGGTGGATCTGTCCGATGCATCCCGAGATCGTGCGCGATGCTCCCGGCGCATGTCCCATCTGCGGCATGGCGCTCGAGCCGATTAGCGTCACCGCGGCGGCCGAGGAGAATCCCGAATTGCGCGAGATGACACGCCGCTTCTGGGCAAGCGTGCTGCTTGGGATTCCGTTGGTGGCGTTCGCCATGCTGCGCATGTCGCCGATGCTGCGCGCGATCCCGGCGCACTGGGGCAATTGGATCGAGTTCGCCCTGGCAACGCCTATCGTGCTGTGGTGCGGCTGGCCGTTTTTCCAGCGCGGCTGGGCGTCGGTGAAGGCGCGCAGCCTGAACATGTTCACGCTGATCGCCATGGGCGTGGGCGTCGCTTACATCTACAGTGGGATCGCAACGATCGCTCCCGGAGTGTTTCCGGCATCGCTCAAGCGCGGCATGGGCGGGCTGCCCGAAGTCTACTTCGAGGCCGCCGGCGCGATCATCGCCCTGGTGCTGCTGGGGCAGGTGCTCGAGCTACGCGCGCGGAGTCGCACGTCAAGCGCCATTCGGGCGCTGCTCGATCTTTCGCCTCAGATGGCGCGCATCATGCGCGACAATGGCAGCGAACACGATGTGCCGCTCGACCAGGTGCAGGTGGGCGACAAGCTGCGCGTCCGGCCCGGTGAGAAGGTGCCGGTGGATGGCGTGGTGCTCGACGGGCTGACCGCCGTCGACGAGTCGATGGTCACCGGCGAATCGATTCCGGTGGAGAAGCGCGCAGGCGACAAAGTAATCGGCGCGACCGTGAACGGGACGGGCTGGCTGCTGATGCGCGCCGAGCGCGTAGGCAGCGAAACTATGCTGGCGCAGATCGTCAAGATGGTAAGCGAGGCACAACGCAGCCGCGCGCCCATCCAGAAGCTGGCAGACAAAGTTTCGTCGTGGTTCGTACCGGCGGTGCTGACGGTCGCGGTGATTGCGTTTATCGCGTGGTTCGTCGTTGGACCGGAGCCGCGGCTGGCCTATGCCATCGTCAACGCGGTTGCGGTGCTAATCATTGCGTGCCCCTGTGCGCTCGGTTTGGCTACGCCGGTGGCGATTATGGTGGGCACTGGACGAGGTGCGCGCGCCGGCATCCTCATCAAGAACGCCGAGGCACTGGAGACCTTGCAGAAGGTAGACACGGTGGCGCTCGACAAAACGGGGACGCTCACGCAGGGCAAGCCGGAGCTGATGTCGGTGGCAGCTGCCGGCGGCGAGAGTGAAGAGCGCGTAGTGCGGCTGGTCGCCAGCCTGGAGCGCGGCAGTGAGCATCCGCTGGCGGCAGCCGTGATCCAGGCTGCGGAAGCTAATCGCATCTCGCTGATCCCTGCCGACGAATTCCGCTCGCTGCCGGGACGCGGCGTGGTTGGCCGAGTCGGCGGACATGAGGTGGCGGCGGGAAACGAGGAGCTCCTGCAGGAGCTCGGGATCGATACGGAGGAGCTGCGCGACCGCGCCGAACAGCTGCGCCAGGATGGCCAGACCGTCGTCTTCGCGGCAGTCGATTATCGCGCTGCCGGCATTCTGGGCATCGCCGATCCGGTTAAGGGGGAGGCGGCGCAGGCGATCCGTGATTTGCGTAGCGAAGGGCTGCGCGTGGTGATGCTCACCGGCGACAATACGACGACGGCCGCAGCCGTCGCGCGCCAGCTAGGCATCGTCGACTTCGAAGCCGGCGTGCTGCCCGATCGCAAGGCCGACGCGATCAAGAAGCTTCAACAGCAAGGAAGAGTTGTCGCGATGGCGGGAGATGGCGTCAACGACGCGCCCGCTCTGGCGCAGGCGCAGGTCGGGATCGCCATGGGCACGGGTACGGACGTTGCGATGGAGAGCGCGGGAGTTACGCTGCTGAAGGGCGATCTGGCGGCGCTGGTGCGGGCCCGGCGCTTGAGCCGCGCGGTGATGCGCAATATCCGACAAAACCTGTTCTTCGCGTTTGTCTACAACTCAGTCGGCGTGCCGATTGCGGCCGGCATTCTCTATCCCAGCTTTCACGTGTTGCTTAACCCCATCTTCGCCGCCGCCGCCATGAGCCTCAGCTCACTCTCGGTGATCACGAACGCGCTCCGGCTGCGGAGTGCGAAGCTGTAGCCTTGCCTACCTCCTCGCCGACAGCAAGCGCAAGAATCAAGAGACACCCGCGCCCGGCCTTGTGCACTCGCGCACGACGTTGGGCAGCGGCATTTCGGCGTGCGCCTAAGACAATTCCTCTAGTGCGGCTGCCCCAGCAGTGTCATGAAGAACACCACCGCGCCGAAGAGCAGCGCAAACAGGAAGGTGAGCGCCACGCCGCCTGGAGTTGAATTGGACATCTTGGGATAGTTGAACCGTGAATGAGTGTGCATCGGCCGGCCTCCTCGCCATTCGGCTGACTAAATCCGTGGCCCCGCACCGGCCAGCGCCGGCGCACATGGAGGTGTGAAGTCAAGCGAGAGCAGAACTCTCGCCGGCAACTGCGGAGGTTGGGAGCAACCCACCTCCCCTGTGCTTAATTAGACCCGGGAACTCTCAACAGAGTTGCTGAAAATCAGGAGCCAGCACCCAGCATTTCATGGCCCAAAAGTGGAAGATCCAGCAAGTGACTTCGCGGTATTTATCCACGCGCCTGATAGTGGCTCAATTTGAAATCGTGTTCGATGGATATTGGGGTGAGGCACGCCTTTTAGGCATTGAGACTCCACTTTATAGCTCCCGGCTTTAGCGGCTAAAGTAAAGGTTAGAGTTACCTCAGGCTCTAAAGCGCGTGCCCATTTAAGCAGCCAGGCACGGCTTCAAAAGGGGTGCTCCACCCGGCAGTCGGCACATTTCAATTTAGCGACCACTAGGCGATTGCTTAACGTAGGTTAACTATTTCTGCTACACTGTGATAAATTCGGCGGCGCTTCTCTCGCCGGATATCGCGGCCCCACTACTTAGCCATGTCCAAGCCGCCCAATGCGAACCTGCCTTCTCAGCCCGGCGCCTTGGCCGCGGAGTCTGACCACGTTTCGCTCGAGGGCCTGCACGGCACCGTCGCGGTGCCGCATCAGCAGGCTGGATTTTGGGAGCAGTGGCGCGCCTTCGTTGGGCCGGCCATTCTGGTCAGCGTCGGCTACATGGATCCCGGCAACTGGGGCACCGACCTGCAGGGTGGCGCAGAGTATAAGTACGGGCTGCTGTGGGTCATCGCCATCGCCAGCCTGATGGCAATCTTTATGCAGGTGATTGCCGCTCGCCTGGGGGTGGTGACCGGCAAGGACCTGGCGCAGTGCTGCCGCGACTGGTATCCGCGCTGGACGCGCTGGCCCAACTGGTTGCTGAGCGAGATCGCCATCGGCGCCTGCGACCTGGCCGAGGTGCTGGGGAGCGCCGTCGCCCTCAACTTGCTGTTTCACATCCCACTGTTGTGGGCGGTCGTCATCACCGGGCTGGATGTGCTGCTGCTGCTGGCGCTGCAGGGCTTCGGCATGCGCACCATCGAAGCGGTGGTGCTGCTGCTGATCGCGACGATCGCCGTCTGTTATTTCGTCGAAATCTTCATTCTGCCGCAGACGCAGCCAAGCTTTCTGGAGATGGGCCGCGCGCTGATCACGCCGCAGCTGCGGCAATGGGGAATGCTCTACGTCGCTATAGGCATCATCGGCGCGACGGTGATGCCGCACAACCTGTACCTCCATTCGGCGCTGGTGCAGAGCCGCAAGCTGCAGAAGGACGACGCATCCATCCGCCGCGCGGTGCAGTTCAACACGCTCGATTCGACGGTGGCGCTAACGATTGCGTTTTTCGTCAATGCCGCAATCCTGGTGTTGGCGGCGACCGTTTTCTTCGGCAAGCAGAGTGTGTTCGTGCCCGGGGGCCACGAAGTGCGCTTTACCGCGGATGCCGACTGGATCCGGGTCGCGTATCTCACATTGGCGCCGCTGCTGGGCGCAACCGCCGCGAGCACGCTGTTTGCGGTGGCGCTGCTGGCCAGCGGCCAGAGCAGCACCATCACCGGCACCCTCGCGGGACAGGTAGTGATGGAAGGCTTTATGCGCTGGCGCATCCAGCCCTGGGTGCGACGGCTGATCACGCGCACACTGGCGATCCTGCCGGCCGTGCTCGTCATCGGCCTGCGCGGCGACAGCAGTGTGACCAATCTGCTGGTGCTCAGCCAGGTGGTGCTGGCGCTGCAGCTGCCGTTCGCCATGTTCCCGCTGCTGCACTTCACCAGCTCGCGCCGGATCATGGGGCGCTGGCGCAATGGATGGTTTCTGCTGCTGGCCGGCTGGGGCAGCGCGCTGCTGATCACCGCCATGGACATCTATGGCCTGCCCGAGTCGATTAAGGCGGCCTGGCAGGTGATTGCGGGAGGATAATGGAGTGAGTCCCGGGTGAGCATGACTGAACGGGCTCTTGAAAAACTCCCGTTCGAAGACGTGAGTCAGGGCACGACTTCTAGCGTTGCCAATAAGCGGTTTATATTTCTGTGATTCACGAGAGGGTTTCAGCCCGCGAGGGACTTGCGTTTACTGGTTTTCAGCGTGTGAAGGCATGCCTCACAATCAGATGTCCATGTACGACACCATCCTCGTCACTCTCGACGGCACGCCAAGCGACCGCGCCATCATCGAGCACGTGAAACAACTCGCCAGGCTGGCGCACAGCCGACTGGTGCTGCTGCACGTCGCAGACGGCTGGGCGGCGCGCACTTACGGCCGCGATGCCGTCAGCCCGGAGATCACCGAAGACACTGCCTACCTGGAGGGCGTGCGCTCCGAGCTGCAGGCGGCAGGTATTCCCACCGAGGCCGAATTGGCATACGGCAATCCCGCCAGCGAAATCGTGAAGTGGGTACAGCAGAAGGGTTGCGATCTGGTAGCGATGAGCACGCACGGCCATCGTTTTTTGGCCGACCTGTTTCTGGGAACGACGGCGAGCCGCGTGCAACACAGCATCAGCGTGCCGGTGCTGCTGTTAAGGGCACGATGAACCCCGGGCGGCGCATCTGGACGTGGCTTTTGTCACTACTGCTGGCCGGTGCGGCTGCTGCGCAACAGACCCAGCAAAAAACCGAAGAGGCGCCATCGCCTGATGCGCCTGTCGCGAATCCCGCCCGTCCCACAGTTTCTACCCCTGCTACTCTCACTCCGGTTGGGTATCTGCAGTTCGAGACGGGCGCTTTGTATGCCAGCGATTCTCCCGGAGTGACTTCACAATTCAGTATCAACGAGGTCATCAAGTACTCTGTCGCCCGATGGATTGAAGTGCTGGCATCGGCCCAGCCGTTTGCGCGCACCAGCGGCGGCGGAGATGGTAATAGCGCCCCCGGCGACGTCGATCTCGGAGTGCAAGCGGTCTTGCATCACGGGGAAGGTGCGAACCCGACGGTAGCCTTGAGCTATCTCGGGCGTGGGTATGCCGGCCAGGCGCCTGACTTGGATATTGCCAGTTTCAAGAACCGCGCGCTGCTGCTGGTGAGCGGCGACGTAAAGGGATTTCATTACGACACAAACTACATCTTCGACGAACTCGTGAAGGCTGGCGTGCGCCGTGCGGATTTCGGGCAGACGCTATCCGTGTCACACCCGCTGGCCGGAAACTTCGGGCTCTCAGGCGAGATCTGGCACTTCACACAACCTTTCCTGAAAAGCAATGCCGTGGGAAATTTGTGGGCATTGAGTTACAACGCGTCCAAGATTCTGGTGCTGGACTGCGGCTTCGATCACGGACTGACGAACACCTCGACGCAATGGGAGGCGTTCGCCGGTTTCACGTATCTGCTGCCACGACGACTGCCTCTGCGCTGGGGGCACTAGCAGTCAGTGGTCAGTGGTCGGTGATTGCTCTAAATTAAGTGTTCGATCTTGTCGATGAGCACATCGGGCGGATCGCCTTTCGTGATGAAGGCGTTGGCCAACTCAAGAGCGGCCGGCGGCAGCGAGAAGTAGGCCGAAAGGAAGATGATGGGCAGGTCGGGTTTGCGGCGACGGACCTCGGCGGCCACATCGCCGCCGTTCATGCCAGGCATGTAATAATCCAGGACCACGAGGTCGACGTGGTGCTTGTCAAGCAGCGCCAGCCCCTGTTCACCGCTGGTGGCGGTCAGCACCTCAAAGCCGGCGCCCTCCAGCATGATCTTGCGCACTCGCAGGCCGACCTTCTCGTCGTCAACGCATAGTACGGTTTTCCGTCCGGCGCTCCTCATCCACCCCACCGTGGCTTTGAACTGCGGTTCCGTGCTCGGTTGCGAAATGCCAGCTATTACATGCTCAGACATCGGCCCTGCAGACAACGTTCTAGAAGTGGCGCTAACGATTTGTACCTTTAATCCCCGCAAGCTTCCATCCCGATAAAGTGGTAGATGAGGTCGTGGCGGCACTTCCGGCGTCGAAGCGGAACCCCGTCCCTCCGGCTTAAACCACGCGGTGACAGTGACATGCAGGAGTAAGTTCAGCAGCTCCGGAATGGGCAGCGGCGACCCGCCCGGCGGAAAGTTGCGGCGCGGGAAGCTTTCGCGGGCCGCGCGCGCCATGTTAGTTTCGGAAGGCCAACGGCTTTGCCGGGGCGCCGGCGATTCCCGCTCGTGCGGCGACCTGCGCTTGGCGCTTATAGCACCGGTATCTAAGGACCCATGCTGCGCTCCTACAAAGGGATCATGCCAGCCGTGCCGGCTTCATGTTACGTCGACGAGTCGGCGCAGGTGATTGGCGACGTCGTGCTCGGCGAGAACGCCAGCATCTGGATGAACGCGGTGGTGCGCGGCGATGTCCACATGATTCGCATCGGCGCCAACAGCAACGTCCAGGATTGCAGCGTGCTGCACGGTATGCTCGGCAAGTGGCCGGTCATGGTCGGCGATTGGGTCACCGTCGGCCATTCGGTCACGCTACATGGCTGCGTCGTCGAAGACCAGTGTCTCATCGGTATGGGAGTGGTAGTGCTGAATGGCGCGCGCATCGGCGCGGGATCGATCCTCGCTGCCGGCACGCTGGTCCCCGAAGGGATGATCATCGAGCCACGCTCGCTGGTGATGGGCGTGCCGGGAAAAATTCGCCGCCAGCTCACCGACGAAGACCAGGAGATGATTCTGCGCTACGGAAGGAATTATCTGGGCTACCGCGAGCAGTATCTTAAGGAAAGTGGTCAGTGGTCAAAACGCTAAGCACAAGGATCGGCGAGAAGTGGAAGCTCAATTCCCGGAACATGCACTGTCCACTAGTCACTGTCCACTAATCACTGATCGCCGGTCACAGCCACTATGATCAAAGCCGTTCGCGGAACTCGTGACCTGCTGCCGCCCGACTCCGACCTCTGGAACCGGGTGGAGGCGAAGGTCCGCAACCTGTTTGCGCGCTACAACTATCACGAGATCCGCACGCCTGTCTTCGAAGATACAAGTCTCTTCAGCCGCAGCGTGGGCGAGGAGACGGACATTGTCTCCAAGGAAATGTTCACTTGGGAGGACCGCGCGCGCGCGCAGAGTGAGAAGGCGCAGTCGCTGACCCTGCGTCCGGAGAACACGGCGGGGGTGGTGCGCGCCTACATCGAGCACGGGCTGTACAAGACCGGCACGCTGCAGAAGCTCTATTATATTGGCCCGCAATTTCGCCGCGAGCGTCCGCAGAAAGGGCGCTATCGCCAGTTCTATCAGATCGGCGCGGAGATCATCGGGCCGCCCAGCGCGGGCAGCGAGTCGCCGGCGCGCGATGCCGAGGTGCTGGAGATGCTGGCCACGCTGCTCGATGAAGTCGGCCTTAAAGGTTGGCAGCTGCAGCTGAATTCCGTTGGCTGCGCCGAAGATCGCGCCCGCTATAACAAAGCGCTGCGCGAGGCGTTACAGCCCGTAGTGCACCAGATGTGCGCCGACTGCCAGCGGCGCGCTGAGACCAACCCGCTGCGCGTGCTCGACTGCAAGGTGCCCGAAGACCAGCCCATCATCGAGAAGCTGCCCAAGATCGGCGAGTACCTAGACGAACCATGCCGCGAGCACTTCGCCGCGGTGCGCGCGATGCTCGACGCGGTTGGCGTGCCGTACTCGATCAACGAGCGCATGGTGCGCGGCCTGGATTACTACACGCGCACGACGTTCGAGTTCACGCACGGCGGCCTGGGGGCGCAAAGCGCGGTGCTCGGCGGCGGACGCTATGACGGGCTCTCGGAGTCGCTCGAGGGGCCAAAGGCGCCGGGAATTGGGTTTGCTATCGGTGAAGACCGATTGGTTCTCGCACTGCAATCGCAAGGCGAACCGCCTCGCGAGTCAGTGCAAGCCTACATTGCACCGCTCGGTGCGGGCATGGGTCTGCACGCACTGAACCTCGCGCGCGAGTTGCGGCGCGCCGGTGTCACCGCCGATCTTGGCGACGAGAGCTTCCGGCTGAAGCGATCCTTCGAGCTCGCCGAGAAAGCCGGCGCGAAGTACATCGTCATCGTCGGCGAGAATGAAGTCGCTAGCGGTCAATTTGCGGTGAAGGATCTTTCCAGCGGTGAACAGGTGAGCGTGCCACGCGCGGAGCTGACGCGGCAACTGGCCAAGTAGCGTCCAACCGGCAGGTTTCGCGGTGGATCAGCCGGAGGTGCGCCACAGCAAATTCGCGAAATTCCTGCGACAATAAGAAAACGCACTTAGCATTTCCCACTTAGCGGTTAGTCCTCCGCCGAGGTGCATTGGCCAACTGCTAATTGCTAACTGGTCCTATGCTCGACTTCCTAGGCGATCTCAAACGAACTCATATGTGCGGCGAGCTGCGCGCCTCCGACGCGAGCTCGCGCGTGGTCCTCATGGGCTGGGTCAACCGGCGCCGCGACCTCGGCAACCTCATTTTTCTTGATCTGCGAGACCGCACGGGCATCACCCAGGTGGTGATCACCGCGGACGCCGGCGCGGCGCACGACAAAGCCGCCGAAGTGCGTTCGGAATTCGTTGTCGCGGTTGTCGGACGGGTAAAGCCGCGCGATCCCGGCACGGTGAACAAGAACATTCCCACCGGCGAAATTGAAGTCGTGGCCGACGAACTGCGTGTGCTGAACGACTGCAAGTCGCTGCCTTTCACGCCCGCCGATACCACCCTGGCCAACGAAGAGGTGCGCCTCAAGTATCGCTACATCGATCTGCGGCGCGCCGAGATGCAGCGCAACATTCAGCTGCGGCATAGAGTCGCGATCGCCATCCGCGAGTACCTGAACTCGCAAGGCTTCTACGAAATCGAGACGCCGTTCATGACGCGCTCCACCCCCGAGGGTGCCCGCGATTACCTTGTGCCCAGCCGCGTCTATCCCGGCGAGTTCTATGCGCTTCCGCAGTCGCCGCAGCTGTTCAAGCAGATCCTGATGATCTCCGGTTTCGACAAGTATTTTCAGATTGTGCGCTGCTTCCGTGACGAGGATCTGCGCGCCGATCGTCAGCCTGAGTTCACGCAGATCGATCTGGAAATGAGTTTCCCGCGGCCTGAGACGGTGTTCCGCGTAGTGGAGGGCTTCCTGCAAGCGGCGTTCTCCTGTCTCGGGGTGAAGCTGGAGACGCCCTTTCCGCTGATGGCCTATGACGAGGCCATCCGGCTCTACGGCATTGACAAGCCTGACCTGCGCCTGCCGCCGCTAGCCGAAGTGAGCTCAGCGTTTGCACCGGAGAACCTGCAGGGGCTAGGTCTCGATACGGCATTGCCCGTGGTTGCCGTGCGTATTCCCGCCGTCGGCGAGCTTTCGCGCAAGGAGCGCGATGATCTGCGGCAGATCTATCCGGCAAAACTGCAGCAGCAAGGGATCAAGGTCCTCGATGACAGCAAGCGGCTGGAGAAGTCGTTTCCTGAAGCGATGGCGAAGGTGCGCGAAATGAGCGGCGCACAAAGCGACGATTACATCGTGGTGGTCGCCTCGGGCGCCGTGTCGTTCGGTGATGGCGGCGAAGGACAGAAGCCGCCGTCCGGCGCCCCTCACCCGCAAGCCGGTGCAGGCACCGCCGGCAATCGCGCGCGTTTATCGCTACGCGAACGCCAGGTATACGAGGGTGCGGGACAGGTTCGTCTGGCCCTGGCACAGAAGTTCGCCGATCGACATAAGCTCTTCCAGAGGACAGGTGGCGCCGACGATTTCCGGCTCCTCTGGGTAATCGATTTCCCAATGTTCGAGTGGGATGAAACGGAGCGCCGCTGGAACGCCGCGCACCACCCCTTCACCTCGCCGCACGAAGAGGACATGGATAAATTGGAAAGCGATCCCGGCGCAGTGCGATCGCTGGCCTATGACGTGGTGCTGAACGGCATGGAGCTGGGTTCGGGCTCGATCCGTATCCATCGCCAGGATATTCAGGCAAAGATATTCAAATCGCTCGGCATGTCGCCGGAGGAGCAGCAGTCGCGCTTCGGCTTTTTTCTCGAGGCCCTCCAATACGGCACGCCACCGCACGGCGGCATCGCGCTCGGGCTTGACCGCATTGTGATGATTCTCGCCGGCGCGGAGAGCCTGCGCGAGGTCATTCCCTTCCCCAAGACCGCGAAGGCCGTGGACCTGATGGTCGATGCGCCTACGCCGGTAAGCGAGCGCCAGTTGCAGGAGCTGGGGATTGCGGTGAAGAAAGCGGCGACGAGCGGCTAGCAATAGCGATTAGCGAACCGCCGGCACGAACACCCATGTCTTCGACCATTCACACCGAAATTCGCGGGCTTGATCTTGCATTGGACGATGAGGACTCGCTAGGCATCCTCCTCTTGGGGGAGCAAGCGATCGCTCCTGTTCCCCTCAGTCCCGACGATGCCGAGCGTCTCCGTCTGGAGATGGCCAAGGCGCAACTCTGGGAGTGGAACGACCTGGAGAACCTGAAGGCACGAGCCGAGCTGCGCTACCGGCGCTATATGGCATCCTGGCTGGTGCTGTGCCTGGCAGCCTTCAGCGCCTACATCGGCTATCCCGGATACATCCTGCCAATGGTCTTTATCCTGCTGTCGATATTCCTGTGGTGGCGCGCCGGATACGAGGAGCAGCGCGCCGAGCGCCGGGCGCAGGCGCAAAGGAACGAATTCCGCGCCGACTGGAAATATGTTCGTGAGCGGCTGGAGCAGGATGAGACGGAGCCGTTTCGGCGATGAGCAATCCTCGTTGCTAATTGCAAGTTATTGGCCTGCCGGCTTGATGTAATACCCTGAAACCCTCCAGGTGCCGTCTTTGTCCATCATGGGCGTGATGGTCTCAATCATCTCTCCTCCATTGGCGAACTTCGTCCGGTACTGCATGATCATGTACTTTCCCGCGGGAGCATTAGGCAGCTCCGTCTTGAACTCGGCCTGCTTGAATTGTCGCGATTCGACCTTGCCCAGCGGCCCACGGACACCTGCGATGGTTTGCTGCCACTGTTGCTTTGTGACCTTCTCCTTGAAGAAACTGGCCGCCTCGTCCCAACTGTCGCCGTACTTGCCTTCATCCACCAGCGCCAACCATTTCTGGGCAGCGTCGTTAGTGGCCTTCACATCGTCGTTGGTTGCCAGTTGAGCGCCCAGGCAGGCAACAGCAATCAACAGGAAGACAGCAATCTGCAGACATGCTTTCATCGCAAGCTCCTCGCGGGGGGTCCGCGTGTATCTTACCGCCGGTCGCCCGATTCAGCCATTTATTTGGATCCTAGTTTCGCCTCCGCCCCGAGTGCTGGCCACGACTTGATGCCCCTCCCGATTGCTAGTTTGTGCATCGAAAGCAGCATGCGAATCCTGGTCCGCAGTAGATGGGTGCTCTTCTTGATAGCGGCGCTTTGCGTGGTTCTTCGTGCCGGCACGCCGGGATCGTTTCGCGGAACCATCGTCGAGGCCTCCCATGCCGCACATGACAACAGCTGGATTTACGTGCAAGGTAGAAATGGCACCGCGCGGCGGGTCGACATCAGTGACGCGCGCATTCTCTACGACGAAGATGTTCCAGCGGCTGTTCGCCGCGCCAACCCCGCAGAAGCGCTTATAGCAGGCGCTGAAGTGCGCGTCACCGCCGAACAAGGAAGCGACGGCGAGTGGAAGGCGAGTCGGATCGAGATATTGAGGAGCAATTAGCAACTAGCGATTAGCAACTAGCTGACGAAGCGCTCACTGTCTCTGCCTGCATCCCCGGGACAGCACTTATGAAGAGCTTATCCGCTCCAATTACCTATTCGCTACCGGCGCTAGCAGCTAGTCGCTAGTAGCTAGCTGCTACCTGCCGCTTTTAACACAATTTCCCGTACTTCGACGTATATTGCAGGCCGATCTCCCCGCAGGTTCCTTGCTCCACCGAATACACCACGCAGGAATCGAAAGGACGCGAGTATACGTGCAGGCTGATGGCGCGCTGGTTCCACTCGCGTGGATTGCGCACGTCGTGCACCGGATTCAGCGGATCAACAGCCACTGGGTTCTCCGCCGTGATATTGACGACGTCGGTGGGAACGATGTTGCAGGCGTGCGCGGCCAAGTCTTCGGACATCACGCGATAGTTCTGCACCGCGAGTTTGCCCAGAGGCGCGGCCATCCAGCAATTCTGCCCCTTGTGGTTGTGGATGGAGCTCTTCATGCCGACTTCCCAACAAATGGCCAGCAGTTCATAGAGCTCCGTCTTGTCGATGAGATTGCGGGTGTAGTGCTGCGCGTTCCAGAAGAGATAGGGCTTCAGCGACTCGACATCGACGCGGTGCGTGCGCAGATATTCCAGCGTCCCGGTGACGCCGGAGAAATCCGGCTCGCGCAGCTGGCGCAGCCCGGCAACAAAGTCATCAATTGGCAAAATTTGATGTGTCTGCTGGGACGAAGTTCCCAATGCCATGATGTGATCCTCCTGGGACGAAGCGCTCATTCTAAACCAGTTTCCGCAGCAGTGAGCCGCGAGCGGCAGTTCCGGCGCTATTGCGCCGCCCGGAAATCTTTCGCAAGCAGCAGGGCTGCGGAAATCCATTACGCCGCCCTTTGATTCCAAGCATATAATGTGCGCAGAAGCACCCCGGCAAGGTGCGGTCAGCACTGGAGTTTCCCATGAAATCGCCTGCTTTCGCAGTCGTCATCGCGGCGCTGCTGAGTGTCGGCCTGGCAGTACCGACATTGGCACAAGACAAGACGCAGTCCCCATCTCAGCCTTCGACCGCCTCTGCCGACCCATCGCAGACTGACAGCGCTCCCGCGAATCCGTCGCCAAGAGATACCGCCGATGCGACATCTGCGACCGCGAACGCTCCTCGCGAG
>DASRGM010000064.1:0-4092 GCA_035651035.1 Terriglobales bacterium | reverse complement strand
GGCGAAATCGCGGTGAGCAGTGCACCTGGCGATGGCTCGACGTTCACCGTCGTGCTGCCGTTTGAGGCTGCAGCCGAACAGTGCGTGCGTTCGCCCCCCGATCTTTCCCAGCTCGACTGCATTGTGGTGAAAAGCCCAGATTTCAACACTGACGACCTGCGCATCTACCTCGAACATGCCGGCGCGCGAGTGCGCGTGGCGGCGGATAGGGCCACAGCGGCGCAGGCAGCCGCCAGCTCGACTGCTCAGGTGGTCGTGATCCAGGACGCGGGGCGTGACCGAGTGGTCCCCGCCGCACTTTGTCGCCCTTTCGCATCGGCATCCAATGTGCGTCATTTGCTGATCGCGCGCGGTCGCCGTCGACGCGCGCGGGTGGAGGCCGACACGGTTATCGTCGATGGTGATGCCCTGCGGCGCCAGACTTTGCTGCGCGCCGTCGCGATAGCGGCGGGCCGGGCCTCCCCTGAGACGTTCCAGCAGAGTGCGGTCGACGACCTGCCCAGTGAATCGGCACCTCCACCCAGCATCGCCGAGGCCCGCGCTCAGGAGAGGCTCATCCTCGTTGCCGAGGACGATGAGATCAACCAGAAGGTCATCCTGCAACAGCTTGGATTACTCGGGTATGCGGCAGAAGTCGCCGGCAACGGCATGGAAGCTCTGCGGCTGTGGCGCCAGGGCAACTACGCCCTGCTGCTCACTGACTTGCATATGCCGGAGATGGACGGCTACACGCTGGCCCAGACCATCCGCCGGGAAGAGTCAGGGCTTCGGCGCATGCCGATCCTGGCTCTCACCGCGAACGCCCTGCGCGGCGAGGCCAATCGCGCCCGGGCCGCGGGCATGGACGAGTACCTTTCCAAACCCGTACAGCTCAATGTGCTTCAGGCTGCACTGGAGGAATGGCTGCCACTGCCGAGTGCGGCGAAAGCATCCACTGCGCAGCCCGACGAAACCCGTGGAACGCAGGCCGCGCCGGTGATGGATGTAACAGTGCTGAAGGGCTTGGTAGGCGACGACCCGCAGACGGTCCAGGAATTGCTTTCCGATTATCTGATCTCGGTCCGGCGTCTCACCGCTGAGCTGCATGCCGCCTGCGCCGCGGCCGACGCCCGGCAGGTTGCTGCGATTGCCCACAAGCTAAAGTCGTCGTCGCGCTCGGTCGGGGCGCTCGAGCTCGGCGACCAGTGTGCCGAGCTGGAGAATGTGGGCAAGGCAGGCGATAAAACCGCCATCGCGCAACGCCTGGCGCAATTCGAAGCGGCTCTAGCGAAGGTCGAGGCGCAGATCTGCGATCTACAAGCAAGAATGTGACTGCAGTGCCGGGAGAATACCCGATGAGAGTACTGGTGATCGACGACGAGCCCTTCGTGCTCAAACTGCTCGCGCGTCAACTGCACAACCTCGGCTTCGATGAGGTAATCCTCCACGAGCGCGGCCGCGATGCCTTGCAACTGCTGGAAAACGGAGCGGCTGCGGTCGATTTGATTTTCTGCGATCTGCAGATGCCGGAAATGGACGGCGTGGAGATGATCCGCCACCTCGTACGCATCGGCTACAGCGGCAAGCTCGTGCTGGTGAGCGGAGAGGACAAGCGCGTGCTCCAGACCGCAGAGAAGCTGGCCAAAGGCCATCGCCTCCAGGTGCTCGGGGCCGTGCACAAGCCCGTTTCCTACGAAAAGCTGCGGCAGATGCTGAACGCAAAACTCTCCGGAGCCGCGAAAGCACCTCGTTCCGCATGCAGAAGCTACGCGTGCGACGAATTGCGGCAAGCGATCGCGCGCGGCGAATTGGAAAACCACTACCAGCCTAAGGTGGAGCTCGCCTCCGGCGTGATCGCTGGGGTAGAGACGCTCGTGCGCTGGCGCCATCCGCAGGATGGCCTGCTGTTTCCGGATCGCTTCATCGGCATGGCGGAAGAACATGGCCTGATTGACGAGCTCACACGTGCTGTGCTCATCGCCGCCTTGCGCCAGGCCAGGCTTTGGCAGGATGCCGGCCTGCGCCTGGACGTGGCGGTGAACGTGTCCATGGACAATCTTGCCGCACTGGAATTTCCCGATTTCGTCGTCCGCGAGGCCGATGTTGCGGGAGTTCCGCTCTGCAGCCTGGTGTTGGAAGTGACCGAGAGCCGGCTGATGAAAGACCCGCTTGCGGCGCTCGACATCTTCACGCGCCTGCGCCTCAAGCGCATCGGCCTGTCCATCGACGACTTCGGCACCGGTCACTCATCGCTCGCCCAGCTGCGCGACATTCCTTTCGACGAGCTCAAGGTGGACCGCGGCTTCGTCCACGGTGCCTGCCGAGATGCATCGCTCAAGGCCATCTTCGAGGCAAGCCTCAGCATGGCGCAACAACTGAGCATGAACACGGTCGCCGAAGGAGTGGAAGACCAGGACGACTGGGATTTCGCGCGTGCGGCCGGGTGCGAGCTCGCGCAAGGCTATTTCATCGCCAGGCCGATGCCGGCAGCGGAGTTGGTCGGCTGGATAGCCGCATGGGAGAGGCGTCGCTGCGCACTCAAGGCATCCGCGGCATGAGCGCAAGCCCGCGCATTCTGGTGGCGACGGAGGTGGTCGGCGATGCAGACCTAGTCAGGAAGCTGCTGCGCGAGGAGTTCGACAACATAGTGCCTTCCACGGATCCGGAGCGGGCCGTCGACGATTTCGAGAAACATCGGCCCGCGGTGCTGATTCTCGCCTTCAACACTTTGGAGAAGGCGGAGCGCTACTATCTCGGGCTCTACCGCCTCAGCAACCTGGTCCACGCGCTGCCGCACGCCACGCTCATCCTGTGCAACCGCGACGACCTCGCGCGGGTGTACGCACTGTGCAAAAAGGAATATTTCGACGACTACATCCTGTTTTGGCCCATGACGCATGACACACCGCGCCTCGCAATGGCGGTGCATCACGCTTTGCGTGAGATGGCGCGCGCTCGCGGCGGCGTGCCGAACTTCGACGAGATCACGTCCCAAGCGCGGCGCATTGCTGAGCTGGAATCGGTGTTGGAGCAGTATGCCGCGCGAGGTGGCCAGCACATTGACATCACCAGCCGCTCGCTGCAGCAAGCCGGACGCGACATCGGCGCGGCTCTGGACGGCTTATCCCATCAGCTCTCCGAAGGTGACCTGCGCGGACTGGTCGAGGTCAAGGATCGCATCGCATTCCAGCGCGAATTCGACCGGCTGAAAGCGGAAGAAATCGATGGGCGCCTCACCGCGATCGCCGCGACTGTCGAACCTATGCGCGACTGGGTCGGTGCGCTCAAAGCGGACCTCGCACCTCAGCTCGATTCGGCGCGATCCCTCCAGGCGCTGACCGAGCGCGTGCGTCCTGTATTGCTCGTGGTGGATGACGACGAGTTCCAGCACAAGCTGCTCCAACAGTTGCTGGCGACCGAGGCGCTAGAAATGGCTTTCGCCAGCTCGGGCACCGAGGCCCTCGCCACTCTGCGCAAGCGCCAGCCGGATCTCGTTCTGATGGATGTCGATCTGCCTGACATCGATGGTGTCGAAGCCACTCGCCGTCTGAAGTCCGTGGAACAGTTCGCTCGCATCCCCGTAATCATGGTCACCGGCAAGAGCGAGAAGAACGTGGTCTTGGACAGCCTGAGAGCGGGTGCCTCGGATTTCGTGGTGAAACCCTTCGACAGGGACATCTTGCTGGCGAAGGTGCGCAGCTTCTTAAAGGGCCGTCCTTGCCGCTAGGCACAGAAACCCTCGTCTAGAGATATGTGCGAGTCCGACCGCGCCGACCGTCAAAAGCAGGATCCAGCATATCCAATAAAGCACGGTCTCCCATGTGGTGCTTCATGTACATGCCAGCGCCATGGGTGATACCGCCAGCGATTAGGATTAGGAAAAGCCACGCAGAACCTGCGAGGCGAGTAGGCGCGAGAAGTGCGAGGCCTGCACCGAGTACGATGGCTCCCAGGCCGGAGAGTAGATCGGCTCGCTTAGCGGCCGAATGGCTGGCGTTTAGAGCCATCTATATCAGCGGCTGCCTACCAAGCTATGGCGCGCCGTACGCATCTTCTTCAATGCCTCGGTCTTTGCGTTCTGGCTTCCCATTCCTTCCATACCGGTTCCACTTC
>DASRGM010000063.1:0-4618 GCA_035651035.1 Terriglobales bacterium | reverse complement strand
CATCGAATGCCCCCGCGACGCCTGGCAAGGGCTGCCCGGTCAGATCCCGACTGAAATCAAGGTCGAGTACCTGAAAGCGGTGATTGCCACGGGATTCAAGCACATTGACGCTGTCTCGTTCGTTTCCCCCAAGGCGGTGCCGCAGATGGCCGACTCGGAAAACGTGCTCAGCGAACTCGATCCGCCCGACGATGTCGAGATCATTGCCATTGTGGTCAACGAGCGCGGCGCCGAACGTGCCATCGCCACCGATGCGGTCCGCACCCTGGGTTTTCCCTACTCGCTCTCACCGACCTTCCTGAAGAACAATCAGAACCAGACGCCGGAAGAAAACCTGGACGTTTTAGAGAAGGTAAAGCAGAAGGCGGATGAAGCCGGTCTCGACACCATCGCATACGTCTCCATGGCGTTTGGCAACCCCTACGGCGACCTGTGGAACCCCGAAGAGCTGCTCGAAGGAATCGGCCTGCTCACCGACATGGATGTCGAGGCCATATCGCTTGCTGACACAGTCGGGCTGGCCGCGCCGCAGCTGATTGCCGAGGTGCTGGGCCCGGCGCTGCAACGCTTTTCCGGCGTCGACATCGGCGTACACCTCCATAGTCGTCCCCAGGACGCGGCCGCCAAAATCCTCGCATCCTACGATGTGGGATGCCGCCGTTTCGATTCGGCTATCGGTGGCCTGGGCGGATGCCCCTTTGCCCAGGATGTGCTGGTCGGAAACATCCCCACCGAAACCGTTCTGGACGCGCTGAAGAGCCGCGGTGCCGAGGTGCCCGTTAAGAAGCCGCTCGGTGATGTGCTGCGCCTCTCCGCGGAGATCGCCACGCGGTTTAGCGGGCCGAAGATGTAGAGCAGTGGCCGGTGGTTAGTCGCCGATCGCAAGTAACTGGTGTGGTAGCCTCGGCCAGCAGTGAGATATCCGACGAAGGCAGACCCAGCCGCAACGAAATTTCATCACGAATCCACCGCGGCGGACGAGGGATCTGCTGGTCGTGTGGACACCCAGGTCTGCGCGTTCACCCGACGAACTGCCCCCTTAGCCGCGGCCACAATGTTTTAATACTGACTGCATATGGCTGACTCGAATGCATCCTTTACCACTCTCAGGCTCGCCTATGATGGCGCGCTCGCAACCATAACACTCAACCGTCCTGATAAGCGCAACGCCATCAGCTACGAACTGATTGACGAGCTGCTGCGTGCGCTGGCGGAGCTAGAGGACTCGCCGGCACAGATTCTCATCCTTACCGGCAGCGGCAAGGCGTTCTGCTCGGGCATGGACCTTGACAACCTGCGTGCCATCACCGGCCGCACGTCCGAGGAGAACCAGGCCGATTCTGCGCAAATGGCGCGCCTCTTCCGCACGTTGTACGAATTCCCCAAAGTGACCATTGCTGCTGTCAACGGACCGGCCATAGCCGGCGGCTGCGGGCTGGCTACGCTGTGCGACCTTACCCTGGCCTCGGCGGAGGCGAAGTTTGGCTACACAGAGGTGCGCATCGGTTTCATTCCCGCGATCGTCTCCACCTTCCTGTTGCGCCAGATCGGCGAGAAGCAGGCGCTTGACCTGTTGTTGACGGGGCGCATCATCGATGCCGACGAGGCCCTCCGCATGGGATTGGCGAATGAGATCGTTGCGCCGGCCAAGCTGATGGAGCGCGCGCGCGAGTTGGCCTCGAATTTGCTGCAAAACAGCCCGGCATCGCTGCTGGCGACCAAGCGTTTGCTGCGGCGCTACTCGAGTGACGAATTGAATCGGGAGATAGGATGGGCCATCGACGCCAATGCGCGTATTCGCATCACCGATGATTTTCGCGAGGGCGTGAGCTCGTTCTTGGAGAAACGCAAGCCGCAATGGTCGGACAAAGGGTAGAGTGCGCCACCAGAGGCTGCTTTGGCGTTTTTCAGTTGCTCCTCAACGGGAGACCGGGTCGCAAGTATCACATGAGCCCCGTGCCGATCGCGTCATTCCTGGCCGACGGACGACCGACACGTGAAACGATCGCTTCAGTGGAGCGATACTACAGCTCCAGCTCGGCGCGAATCATGTTGTCTTCCAGGTTGGAGTACATCTTAAAGCCAAGCCTGGTGCACATGGCCCGCATCTCGCGGTTCTCCGGCAGCATGTTGGAGATTACTTTGCCCAGCTTTTCGGCGCGCGCCACCTCGATGAGCCGCCTATACAGTTCGGTGCCAAGGCCCTTGTGCTGCGCGTCGTCGACGGCCACCGCCGCCAGCTCCGATTCGTTTAGCCCGTGCAGTTTGCTCATGCGGCCGACGGCGAGGATCTGTTTTTCGCCGTCGATCTCGCGCTCGGCCACCAGCGCCAGCTCGCGGTCATAGTCGATAAAGCAGGTGCGCGTCAGCCGCTCGTGTGCGGTGCGCTGGGTCAGTTTGAGCGGCTGGAAGTAGCGCAGGTACACGCTACGTTCCGAAAGCTTCTCGTGGAACTTGATCATCGCCGGCTCGTCTTCGGGACGTATGGCGCGAATGATGACGGTGTTACCGTCTTTCATCTTCCACTCGGAGATCAGGTGAATGGGATACGGCCGGATGGCCGGCGCCGGCAGCTTGTCTTCGCTCATCGCAGGGCCATGCACGACCACGCGCGCATCCAGTGCCAGCAGGCGATCGGGCGAGGCCAGCAGCGGATTGATGTCGATTTCGCTGATCCACGGCTGCTCAACCACGAGTTGGCTGAAGCGTACCAGCAGCTCTTCGAGCCCTGCCAGGTCCACCGGCTTGCGGCCCCGCACACCCTGCAACGCGCGAAAGATGTTGGTCTGCTCCATCATGCGCCGCGCCAGCGTCGAGTTCAGCGGCGGCAGCGCCAGCGCGCGGTCCTTGAAGACCTCGACCAGCTGGCCGCCGGTGCCGAAGAGAATCACAGGGCCAAACTGCGAATCCAGGCTGCTGCCGATGATCAATTCGTAGCCGTCCAGCTTGACCATAGGCTGCACCGTTACACCCTGGAGGTGTTCCGCGCCGGCTCTCTCGGTCACAGATTGCTTGATGGTGTTGAATGCGGTCTTCACCGCCTGCGCGTCACGCAGGTTGAGCTGTACCCCGCCGACATCAGTCTTGTGCGTGATGGTGAGCGAGTAGAGCTTCAGTACGACGGGATAGCCGATCTCCTGCGCGGCTTCCAGAGCCTCGGCCTCGCTGACGGCGATGCGCGTCTCGACCGTAAGAATGTCGTAGCACTTCAACAGCTGCTTCGATTCGAACTCGGTAAGGATGGTGCGGCCCGATTGCCGGACCTCGCGAATAATGCCTTCGGCACAGCCGCGTTGCAGCGCAGCGTCGGCGTGCTGCGGCAGCGACGGCGTCTCGTAAATCCCTTTCAGGTTGTAGGCGTAGCGCCACATGTAGTTGAAGGCGCGCACCGCGCTATCGGGGAATTGGAAGCTCGGAATGCCAGCCTGGTTCAGGATTTGCTCGCCGGCCGCGACCTCGGCGCCGCCCATCCAGCTGGCCAGCACCGGCTTGCCCAGCCCCTTCGCGTACGGTTTCAACTTCTCGGCAATTTGGGTGGGATGCGTCATGTCCTGCGGCGTCAGCACCACCAGCATGCCGTCGATGCTCGGGTCTTTGGCGGCAATCTCCAGCGACTTGGCATAGCGCTCCGGCTCGGCATCGCCCAGAATGTCCACGGGATTGTTGTGACTCCATTGCGGCGGGAGGATCTCGTCGAAGGCCATCATGGTTTCGGGCGACAGTTCCGCCAACTCGCCGCCTCCGGCCACCAGCGCGTCCGTCGCCAGCACGCCCGGTCCACCGGCATTGGTCAGAATGCAGAGCCGCTTGCCGCGCGGACGCGGCTGTTTGGCCAGCACGTCCGACATGAAGAAGATGTCGGCGATACTGTTAACGCGCAGGACCCCGGTGCGGCGAAAGGCCGCATCCAGCACTTCGTCGCTCCCGGTGAGCGCGCCGGTATGCGAGGCGGCAGCCTTTGCCGCAGCGGCCGTGCGCCCGGCCTTGATCACGATGACCGGCTTGTTCAGCGACACCTCGCGCGCGGCGGAAAGGAACGACCGCGCGTCACCGATCGATTCCATGTAGATGACAATGCTCTGGGTGCGTGGATCGCTGCCGAAGTAGTCCACCAAGTCGCCCCAGTTGACGTCGAGCATCGAGCCAATGGACACGAAGGCGCTGAAGCCGACATTCTCGCGTAGGCTCCAGTCGAGCACCGCCGTGCACAGCGCGCCGCTTTGGCTGATGAACGCAACGTTTCCCGGCCGTGCCACGCTGTGGGCAAACGTTGCATTCAGCCCGCGCACGGGATTCATTACGCCGAGACAGTTAGGACCGATCAGCCGCATCTTCCCGCGAATGATCTGCGAGAGCTGCCGCTCCAGTTCTTTGCCGTGCTCACCGAATTCCTTGAAGCCGGCAGAGATCACGATTGCCGACGGGATGCCAACTTCCACCGATTCCGCGATCAGGTCGGGAACCGTGTCGGCCGGGGTGGTGACGACCACCAGGTCCACTTTGTCGGGAAGGTCCTTCACGCTCGGGTACGCTTTGATGCCGAGCACGCTGGGTCGCTTGGCGTTGACCGGGAATACGGTGCCGCCGAAAGGGCTGCTCAACAGGTTCCACAGTACCG
>DASRGM010000062.1:0-5620 GCA_035651035.1 Terriglobales bacterium | reverse complement strand
GAGGATCTTGAGTGCCCGCAGTGCGCCAAGGCCTCGCCCATGCTCCACGAGGCGGCAAAGAAATACAACATTCCCCTGATCCAGCATGATTTTCCTCTGCGCCAGCATCCCTGGTCGTATGAGGCGGCGGTGAATGCGCGCTACTTCGACAGCAAGTCGGAGAAGCTGGGCGACGAGTACCGCCTGTACATTTTTGCCAATCAGGCCTCAGTCACCAAGCAGAACCTGCGCGGCATCAGCGAGAAGTGGGCGCAGGACCACGGCATCACGCTGCCCTTCATCGTCGATCCCACCGGCGAGTTTGCCGCCAAAGTGGACGCCGACCGCGCCATGGGGGAGCGCATCCCGCTGGAGCATACGCCGACTGTCTACATTGTGAATGACAGCGGCCGCGGCGCCGCGGTGACGGAAGTCCCCGAGTTGACCGACCTGTATCAGCAGCTGGACATCGCCGTTAAGGCAGCCGGTGTGACGGCTGAGGCGCACAAGCCTGCAACCGCTCACAAGTCGACTACGCGGTAAGCGACACTAAGGACCGGCATAGTAGCCTTGCTGGGCCTGCACCACCAGATCTTTGTTGGCGGTCGTGAGAGAGAGCTTGTGGTAGCCGGGCGAGGCAGCGGCCTTGTCCGGGGTGTAACCCAGGTTGTACTGGTTGCGCAGCTCTTCTTCGATCTGGCTGTAGATCTGGCTGATCGGCTCCTTCTTGGAGACTTCGAAGAAGCGGCCGCCGGTTTCCTTCGACAAGCGCTGCAGCACCTTCTTTCCATCCGGATGCTCTGTCTGCTGCGGGTATCCGCCGCCTCCTGGATAACGGCCCATGCCTCCGCCGCCCCAGCCGCCGTGAGGACGACCCATGCCTCCGTAGCCGGGATGGGCGTAGGCCTCCGGATCCGCGTACAGAATCGAGTACACCAGCGTGTTCGCCTTTTGCGCCGTCTCGATGGCGCGGTCGAGGCTGACTTTGCTGCCCGTGTCGACGCCGTCGGTGATCAGCACGAGCGCCTTGCGGCCTTCCTGCTTGCGCATAATTTCGTCGGAGGCGAGGAAGACGGCGTCATACAAGGTGGTGCCTCCGCCCATGTGGTGATGCCCACCGCCCGGATAGCCGGCCCCGCCGCCACCTGAGGTGCCGCCGCTGGACTGCTCGAATTGCGGAGCGCCCAGCTTGTCGAGCGCCGCCTCCAGCTTGTCGCGGGATGGCGTGAGGTCCTGCAGTAGCTCGATTTCACGATCGAAGTGAATGACGAAGGCCTTGTCCTTGTCGGGGCGCATCAGCTCATTGAGGAAGCCATAGCTCGCCGATCGCTCCTGGTCGATGAGGCGCTGCTGGCTGAGGCTGGTATCTACCAGCAAACCTAATTTCAGCGGCAAGTCCGTGTCGCGGGCAAAGTAGCGGATGGTTTGCGGCTGCCCGTCCTGTTCGAGTTTGAAGTCGTCCTTGGTCAGATTGTCGACGATCTTGCCATGCTTGTCGCGGACGGTGGCGAGGACGTTCACCACTTTGACGTCGGAAGAGAACGTGGGCACCTGCTGAGCGGAGAGGACCAGAGCAACCAGCATTGCCGGGAGCACTGTGGCGGCGCCACGCCGCATGGCTGTAGACAATGAGGAAGGGGACACGCAGCTCCTTAAGGGCGGCCTCGCCGATCGCCGGGACACGCCATCAGCAAGAACCCTCGGGAAGCAGGGAAGTTGCCGCAAGCTTCAACGCCGCGAGTCTTGACGTTGCCATGCTGTAGTGGCGCAACTTCGGGTGAGCGCTGGGGTTGATAAGGAGTTATGCCCATCACCGACATCAGCGCCGATCCCGCCGAGGAAAAAGTGGTTAGCACTTCATCGCGTGAACGAATTCTGCAGGCCGCCAAGCACCTGTTTGCGCGCAACGGATACGAGAACACCAGCACGGTTGCCATCGCTCGCGAGGCCGGCACCAGCGAGTCGCAATTGATGAAGCATTTCGGCAGCAAGCAAGGCTTGCTGGGCGCGATACTGGACCGTGGATGGGCCGCGATTGTGCAGCGAGTGCAGGCGCTGCCCGCCGACAGCAGGCCGGCCCGCCGCCTGTTCGGCATGCTGGAAGCGGTGGCAATAGAGTTGGAGCACGACCAGGAAGTGAAGGAGTTGATGACGCTGGAGGCGCGGCGGGTGCGCAAGGACAGCCGCGATGTGCTGATGAGCCGCGGCTACCGCCAGTTCGTAGAGTTGTTTGACACGGTGCTGCGCGACATGCGCAGCCGCGAACAAATCCGCCCGGAACTCAATCTGGAAGCCGTACGCGCCGCATTGATCGGAATGACGGAGAGCTTGCTGCGCGATCAGGTGGTGGCGCAGCGCTCCGAGCTGCAGGCCGGCTACAGCTTCGAGAATGTGCGGCAACTGCTTTCTGTGATGGTGACGGCGTTGGCTGGAGAAGCCGCTCCCCCGCTCAAATTTGCCAACGGGTAATGCCGAAATCTTCTTGCTCGTCGTCGGGTGAGGAGCGGAAGACTCCGTCCTGCAACTTGCCGCCCACCGGCGTCGAGTGCGTGACCGGCGCCACTGCGGGCGGCCGATGTAACGGCCCGTTAGGCTTCACGAGGATCCAACTTCCGTAGGACAGCAAACCCGCGACGACTACTCCAATCGCCCAGATCGCCGGCACATTCTTCCGTTCGCGGGTATGCCATGCTTCCGCCATGTCACATACGAGTGCGGTTAGTGGCCGGAAGTTGTATTAAATTTCGGCAGCAGCGGAGAAGAAGATCGAGGGGGCTGCGGGATCCGTGGCAACCTAAACGCAACCCTCCCGGCCGAAGCTCGTAGCCGGCAGCCAAAGCTCGTAACGGCAAAGGCACAGTTATAGCACTGGCCAAGGCGCGCGCTCGTTCGGGAGTTCCCGTCGCGCGCGATACCACCATCCAGCGCCGGGCGGAATCGAACCATGCGTTCGCCCGTCGCGCACGGAAGGATGGTCTTATGAAAGCTGCATTTCTGCTGGGCCGGATGATCTTCGGTGGATTCTTCCTCTATAACGGAATTCACCATTTTCAGGAGCGCAAGTCGCTTGCGCAATATTCGTCAGCGAAGCACGTGCCCACCCCGGACGTCGCGGTTGTCGCCACCGGGACGATGCTGCTGGTCGGTGGCGCCAGCATCGTGCTGGGTATCAAACCCAAGTGGGGCACACTGGCGGTCATGGGATTCCTGGCGGGCGTCTCGCCGGTGATCCACGACTTCTGGAAGATTCAAGATCCCGGCCAGCGCCAGAATGAGCAGATCAATTTCATGAAGAACCTCGCCCTGATGGGAGGAGCGCTGGCGCTGATGGGAGTGGAAGAGCCATGGCCGGCGAGCGTGCCCGTTGGTCAGCCCGAGCCGATGGAACAAGTGACGCGCTTCGCGCGCAACGTCGCAGCGTGAGACGAAGCGGCAATTGGCGATCGGCACTCCGCAATCGGTGTTCGGCGGTCGGCGCTCAGCCAACCCAGAGTTTAGGTGCTAGCGAATATGAAGTTGGCGTATCGGCCCGAGCCTGCAAGGGCCGAGTGCCCATTGCTAGATGCCCAATGCTAAATGCCAAGTGCCAAATGCCGAATTTGGTCGGGACGGCCAGATTTGAACTGGCGACCCCTCGCACCCCAAGCGAGTGCTCTACCAGGCTGAGCCACGTCCCGACTCTAAGTTGAACTCCGGTCCTGGCGGACCGGAAGGGGTTGCGATCAAAGACAGTTTATCACTGCGCGCGGCTTTCGGGGACGAAGGTCGCACCCAGGTAGTGGCTCAGTTTGAAGTGTTCAACGGATATTCGGTGGCGCACGGCTTGACGCGTGCAGTGAGACTCCACTTTGAAAGCCTCCGGCTTCACTGCTGAGGTGGGCCAGAATTACCTCAGGCGCTAAAGCGCGTCTCATTTAAGGGCTGCGATATGCACGCCTCAAAGGCGTGCTCCGCTCGGCAGCGTGAGCGATCAAGTCTCAAATTGCGAACCCATCGTCGCCGGCGCTGCAGCTAGATCGCGAGTGCAGCGCCAGCACGCGGCTGGCCGTATGATATTCGTTGGGTGCAGCCATGAACTCCAACATTGCCTCGCACTATCTGGATGAAATTTTGCGCTCGCTGCGCGGGCACAAGCGGCTCGCCGATGAGGCCATCGCGCAGCTCAGCGATGAGCAGTTCTTTGCGGCGCCTAGCGCCGACGCCAACAGTGTCGCCATCATTGCGAAACACATGGCCGGCAACATGCGCTCGCGCTTCACCAACTTTCTCATCAGCGACGGCGAGAAGCCTGACCGGAACCGCGACCAGGAATTCGTCATGCAGGGCGCGGAGACGCGCGAGGAGGTCCTGCGCGCATGGGAGCGGCATTGGCAGTTGGTTTTCGACACCGTGGGTGCGCTGCAGCCGGAGGACCTCGAGCGCACTGTCACCATCCGCGACCAGCCGCACTCGGTGCTCCAGGCACTGCAACGCGCAGCCGCGCACCTGGCGTATCACACCGGGCAAATCGTCTTCCTCGCCAAACACTGGAGGGGCGCGGAATGGAAATCGTTGAGCATACCCAAGGGTCAGAGCGAGCAGGTGAACGCGGCAATGCGTGAGAAATACCGAAAAGCTAAGTGAAACCCCCGACGCCACTTTGCGCCGCGCTCGCCTTCGTGCGATGTAGTTTTTGCCGGCAACCAAACTCATTAACCGAACAATTACGTACGACATATTTACAAACATCCAGAGAAGCAGGAAAATGCTGACTGCAGTTAGGCAGTTCTGGGGGAGGGCTGCCTTCCGGGCGCTCTGCGGATTCCGTAGAGCGCTCTCGAATTTTGGGAAGAGATACGCGGAGTTGCGGGGCTGCTTGTTGCTCGGCCGGAATTGGTAACGGCGGCCTTCAGGCCCGCGGATAAGCCGATTGCTTCTGAAGCTCTTCAGAGTTTGTTGAAAATTCTGAAGCACGGAGAAAAGCGGCTTGGACGCTGGCCTAAAGGCCAGCTCTACCTGAGCGGCTTGGACGCTGGCCTGAAGGCCGGCTCTACCTGAGCGGCTTAGACGCTGGCCTGAAGGCCAGCTCTACCTGAACCACGATGGCCTCACGTGAGTGCAAGCGTTGCCTTGCAATTCGCCGTTAACCGTAGTTAACTGGAATTGCGAAAGCAATGATCACCGTCTCCAAAGAAGACTATCTCAAGGCCATTCTGGAGGCCGAATGCGAGGGCGAGCAGGTGATTGCCGCCCGACTGGCGCAGTGGCTCTCGGTTTCGGCGCCGGCGGTCACCATGGCGCTGCGCCGGCTGAAGCGAGATGGACTGGTTTCGGTGCGCGCTGACGGGAAAGTCTTGCTCACGGCGGAGGGGCGCAACATTGCGCGCCGCCTGACATTCCGGCATCACCTCATCGAGCGCATGCTGCACGAGGTGTTCGGCATGCCTTGGTACAAGGTGCACGACGAGGCCGAGCGGCTGGAGCATGCTGTATCCGACCAGCTGATCGAGCGGATGGCACTGGCGCTGGGAAATCCGCGATACGATCCGCATGGTGCGCCCATTCCCACGACCGGGGGCGAGATCGAGCGCCCCAATCACGTTCCCCTGACCGAAATCCCCCCCGGCCGGGTGGCCGAAGTCCGCATGGTAAGCGACAAGGA
>DASRGM010000061.1:0-10982 GCA_035651035.1 Terriglobales bacterium | reverse complement strand
GCAACGTCGGCCGGCGGTTGCCGGTTGTCGGTTGTCAATGGCGGCCCGCCGCTCGCGGTCGTCGTGGGCAATCTCGCCCTGCGGTTGGCGGTTGTCGTGGGCAATGTCGCCGGCGATTGCTGATAAGAGCTGCGTAGCAGCGGCTGCGGTATTAGCCCGGGGTGAGACGCCGTTCGGGGATTTGGTGGCCGCGTAGCGGCCAGCACGTCATGGTCTGGCCGCTACGCGGCCAGGAGAATCGCGCAGGATCCCGTCACCCCGGGCTTGCGCCCGGGGCTAAAAGCGCAGCCGCCGCTTCGCGGCTCGTCCTCCTTCCGGAAGCACAGAAGTCTTTTGCGGAGCGGTTTAGGTTTGACGTGAGTTCACTGGTCCAACGGGTTCAGCTTCGGGGCAGCTTCCGCTCACGCGCTCTGCGCCTCGCCCCGGGCGCAGCGCACCAGCGCCAGGGCGGTGATGTCGTTCTGGCGAGGCTTTCCGGCCAGGAACTTCTCCACCGCGCTCAAGATTGAGCCGGTGATCTGGCGCGCATCTTCGGTGAGCGCGGCGTCAAGCTGTTGCTTGACTCGGCCGAGGCCGAACTCTTCCTTCTTGGCGGCCGCCTCCACAACGCCGCGCGACACCAGCAGCAGCGACGCCCCGGGTTGCAACACCGCCGTCGGCGCCTCGTAGGTGGAGCCGGCAAATAATCCCAGCGGCAGCCCCGTGGCCGGCAACTCGGTGATGCCCGAGTCGTCGTGCAACAATCCCGGCGTGTGGCCGGCGTTGACGTAGCAGATGGTGCCAAGCTCCTCGTTGTAGCAGCCCAGGAAAGCAGCACAGGAGCGCACGCCGGCGGCGGCGCGGCGGATGGCCGCGTTTAGCTCCAGCGAGAACTCCATCATGGCGTCGGCCTCGTTCACTTCCTCGTCTGCGAACTTCAGGCTGCCGATCTGGTGGAAGGTCTGGCGCGCAGCCTCTACGATGGCGAGGTTTTCCTCGCGCACGCCCGCCACATCGAGCAGCCCAAAGATTACACGGCAGCGATTGGCGCGCAGGAAGCGATAGAGATCGCCGCCCACCCGCTCGCCCAGCACCACGCCGGCGATCTCGGCCCCCGACAGCGGCGGAAATTCAGCCGTCGTGGACAAGGTTGTCGTTGAAAGCTCGGGCTCGCGTTGGAATCCCAGCCTCATAGGCGCCGTCATCATAGCGCAAAGCAACGCCAGTTTCGAGCTTGACGTTGCGGGTTTCGAGCACTTCGGTACCGATTGGGTAATGGTCCAACGTGAAACTCGAAGCTAATTGCAGCAAGAGTGTCGCGACTCGGGGAGGCCGCGGCCCCCCGATCCACGGACTGGTGATGACACTCTTCAAATTCGGACGAGCATCGCCAATCGCGAACCCGCGGCCGCCGGTTGGCGACTTGAAACTTGAAACTCGAAACCTGAAACTGCCTGTATGCGGATCGTCGCCGTCGGCGAAATTCTTTGGGACGTGATCGCTCCATCCGAATACCTGGGGGGCGCGCCGCTGAACTTCGCCGCACATGCGCGGAGGCTGGGACATGAGGTCTACCTGGTCAGCGGTGTGGGCGCCGACGAGCGCGGGCAGCGCGCGCTGGAGGCGATCAAGCGTCTGGTCATCGCACGCGATTTCGTGCAGGTGGTGCCCGGCAGGCCGACAGGCACCGCCGAGGTCGAGCTCGATCCCAGTGGCAAGCCGATGTTCCGCATCCTGCGGCCGGCGGCGTATGACTTCGTGCGCCTCGATGCTCAACTGCGGGCTCGCATTGCCGCGCTGCAGCCGGACTGGATCTACTTCGGCACGCTCTTCCACACGTCCGAAAAGGCGCTGGCCTCAACCCTTGCCGTGCTCGACGAGACGCTGTCGGCCAGGAAGATTTACGACGTGAATCTGCGGGACGGCAACTGGAGCCTGGCGGCCGTCGAGCGGCTGGCGGCGCGCGCCGATGTCATCAAGTTGAGCGACAGTGAGGCCGAGTTCCTCGACGCTTCGTTGGGTGCAAACGGCGAAGAAGCCTCGATCCGGCACTTCTGCGAGCGCTGGTGCGATCAGTACAAGTGCCGCACGGTTTGCGTGACGCTGGGCGAGCGCGGTTGCGCCATCTATCACGAGCGCAGCTTTGTGGAAGCGCCGGGTTTCAAAGTTGCAGTGGCCGATACGGTCGGCGCCGGCGATGCCTTCGCGGCCGCGCTCGTGCATGGCCTGTCGCAGGGTTGGGAGATGGCCCGCTGCGCCGCGTTCGCCAACGCGGTGGCGGCGCTGGTGGCAAGCCGTCCCGGAGCAATTCCGGAGTGGACGGTGGAAGAAGCCTGG
Source organism: Terriglobales bacterium (assembly GCA_035651035.1). Taxonomy (GTDB): domain Bacteria; phylum Acidobacteriota; class Terriglobia; order Terriglobales; family Acidobacteriaceae; genus Bog-257. The sequence goes on along the minus strand of DASRGM010000061.1, from coordinate 8,666 downwards.
CGGCTGCTATAGCGAATCGCGAATGATAGACTTCATCAGCAGGACGGGTGCATGGAACTGCACGATTACAAGACGGTGCTTTACAGGCAGGAGGATGGTTCCTGGGTCGCCGAAGTGCCGGCTATCTCGGGATGTTATGCCCTGATGCCGACCCGCGAGGCGGCCTTGCAGGAGCTCTCCGAGGTATTCCAAATGCTCGCTGAGGAGCATCGCCAGAAGGGCATCCCATTGCCCGCGGACAGCACAGAAATCATTCATGCCTAGCGCGACCGCACGCGATTTTCAAAATGCCGCGCGCAGGTTGGGCTTTTTCAAATCACGACAAACCGGCAGTCACGAGCGTTGGAACCATCCAGACGGGCGTGCTGTGACCATCCCGCTGCATGGCGGACGCGAGATCGGGCCTCCGCTGTATTTCAAAATTCTTCGTCAACTGGGCATCTCGCACGAGGAATTTCAACAGAACCGCTAATCCTGCTTCCGCTTGTACACCGTGCAGCTGGCCTGTCCCGGCGCGCTGATGGTGACCATCTCGTCGAGCTGCGCACGATGCTGCTGGGCGGCGAACCACACCGGATCGCCCTTGCAGGCGACGACGTAATCGGCGCGATGCGCGGGATCGAGCAGCCCCCACTCCCAGTCGGGATGCGCGTTCTCGGAGATCACGTGACGTAGCGGGATGCCGGCGATGCGCAGCGCGCTGGGATGCTCGGCTTCGTACATCAGCAGGGTCGCCGATGGCGGCAGCTGGGCAAGCGCGCGGCCCAGACCGTCCTCCAGCGCAACCCTACCGCTGGAATTCACCTGCGCCTCGCGCAGCGTCAGCGGCGCCTCCGCGTAAGCCGAGAGATAAGCGCAAGCCGTGGCGGCCGACAGCAAACACCAGAAAGCGGTGCGCAGCAAACGATTGGCGCCCCGCTCCGCCGCAGCGGTCACCAGCAGCACAGGAAAAACCGCGAAGACCGGCAGCAGCTCCAGCCCGTAGCGCACGTTGTAGTACGAGAAGGGCCACCAGACCGGAATGTAAATCGGCACGCTGCCATAAGCGAGGGAGAGCGAGTAAAACGCGAGCGGAATCCACAGCAGCAGCACGATGCCGTAACGGCGAAAGCGCCAGACGGCGATGGCAGTTCCCAGCAGGGCCAGCACCAGCAGCAGGCGCCCGAGCGCCGGCGCTCCCACGTTGAGCTGTGCCGCCTTCAGGAAATACAGCGCAGCGGTGAGAACATGATGCTGGCCGGGATAGGGCGGAGCTCCCTGCGCGGTGCTGCGCAGCGCAATCGCTTTGGCGGAGTACGGCCCGTTGATGAAGTCGAGCGCGTTGCCCGACACCGCCCAGGTGTAGACCAGCCAGTACACGGGCACCAGGCCGTTCAGCAGAAGCACTTCCAGCAGCGATTTTGCCGCCGAGCGCCGCAGCGGCGGACTGTCCAGCTTCGTCCACCAGTGGATAAATGCGACGATCAGGACGACGCCGAGCACGGCCGCCGAGAACCAGCCGTCGTAGCGGGTGAGCGCGCCGCCGGCCATGGTGATGCCGCAGTACTCCAGCGCGCGACGCGGCCGCAGTGTCGCCGGCTCCCTTCCCGAGCCGGCCGGAGGCGGAGATGCGCCGCGTAGAAACTCGTCGAGATACACCAGCGACCAGATGAAGAAGGCCAGCGCAATCGGCTCGTTCATGGCCGTGGTCTGCAGGTAGAGCAGGTTGGGATTAAGCGCGTAGATTGCAGCCGCAGCGTAGCCGGCGATCGCGTTGGCGCGCGCCTTCACCAGGCGGAAGATGCCGAGCGTGCCGAGGACGAACGCCACCATGCCGGGAACAGCGCCGGCGATGCCGCTGCGCCACAGCGTGTCCACCCAAACGAAGGGCAGCATCGCCACGTGCTGCAGCGGCAGCCACACGGTGCCGAGCTGGCCGTAGCTTTCCAGCGGATGGCGGTTGTCGACGACGCGGCGGGCGATGTTCAGGTGGGCGACGGCGTCGCCGTACAGCAGCAGCTGCTGGTGCGCGTAGTAGTAAAGCAGCGCGGCAATCGAAACCATCGCCAACGCGATGGAGAGGCGCGATTCAGCACGTTGTCGGGCGAGTCGGTCGCGCTGGAGGTTGGGCGTGGCCAAGAGACAAGTTTAGCTGAGCACAGTTCGGCAATCGGCAGTCGGCCACCTCTTCGATGAGCGCAGTTCGAGGTGACGTTTAGCCGACAGGTGAATTACAGCCGGGAGCACAAGAGAGCCAAAGCCGTGGGTAATCGGCTGTCAGCCAGATCGACATGTCTGGCCTAATGCCGAATGCCGATTGCCAAATGCTGACTGCTACCCTCTTGCCGTTTTCTGGTCGCTGAAGACCTGGCCGTCTTTGATGTGGATGACGCGATGCGCGAATTCAGCGATGTCGTGCTCGTGGGTAACGAGGACGATGGTGTTGCCCTGGTCGTGCAGGCGATCGAAGAGCGCCATGATCTCGACGCCGGTCTGCGAGTCGAGGTTGCCGGTGGGCTCGTCGGCAAGGATGATGGAGGGATCGTTGACCAGGGCGCGGGCGATGGCCACGCGCTGCCGCTGGCCGCCGGAGAGCTCGTTGGGCTTGTGGTTCATGCGGGCTTCCATACCCACCGACGCCAGGACCCTGCGGGCGCGCTCCAGCCGCTCCTCCGCCGGCATGCCGGCATAGATGAGCGGCAGCTCGACGTTGTGCAGCGAGGTCGCGCGCGGCAGCAGATTGAAAGTCTGGAAGACGAAGCCGATTTCCTTGTTGCGGATGCGCGCCAGCTCGTCGTCATCCAGCTCGCTGACCAGCTGCCCGTTCAGCCAGTAGTTGCCTTTGCTGGGAGTATCCAGGCACCCGATCAGGTTCATCAGCGTCGACTTGCCCGAACCTGAGGGACCCATGATGGCGACATACTCGTTGCGCTGAATGCGAATGCTGACTCCGCGTAGCGCGTGCACGCACTGCTCGGAGCCCATGTCGTAGGTCTTCCACAGGTCGTCGGTGCAGATGATGCAGCTCTCGCCGGCGGGCATGACCTGCGGCTCCGCGATATTGACTACGTCAGTCGCCATAGGTTTATCCATTGTAAAGGCTTCGCGTTTTCGCCAGAGCTTAAGCGGTCCACTATTCGCCAGAGTATCGTTTTCGCCATTCGCTTTTCGCCAGAAACTATCACGGTTGAACTGCTCGCCAGAGTGCCCGCTCATCGCTTCCGGCGAATGGCGAATCGCAAACAGCGGATCGCGCTTCTACGATTCGTCCGCGTTCGGCTTCACCGAGTTGTCCACCTTCACGCTGGCGCCGTTGCGCAACGTGCGCAGCACCTTGTAGCTGCCGGTGATGATCTCGTCGCCTTCCTTGAGGCCGTCGGTTACTTCGATGTCGGTTGTGCCGCTGATGCCCGTCGCCACCGGCACGAACACCGCGTCTTTCTTGTTGCGCAGCACGAAGACGCCCTGCAACTCTTCCTTGGCGTCGCCGCCGGCCGGAGCTGCGGCGTGCACCGCGCCCTTCTTGCCCTTCTCATCGGCCGCCAGATCGCCGCGCGTACGGATGGTGAGCGCCTGGATGGGAATCGCCAGAACGCTCGAGCGCCGGGCGGTGGTGATATGCGCGGTCGCCGACAAGCCGGGATGCAGATGCGGCGGCTGCCCCTGCAGCGCGATCACAACCTTGAAATCCTTGGCTTCCTGGCCGCTCGAAGTGGTCTGCGAGGTAGAGACTCCGGTGGAACGCAGCACGGCATTGCCGCCAATCTCGCTGACCACGCCCTTGAACTTCTCTTTCGGCATGGCGTCGATGGTGATTTCGCCGGGCTGGCCGAGCTGCACGTTCACAATGTCGCTCTCGTCCACTTTTACTTCCGCGGTGATCTCGGAAGTGTCGGCGACCGTCATCAGGGTGCTTCCCGGAGAGTTCTGAATGCCGGGGACGACGGTCTCGCCTTCGCGTACCGGCAGGTTGGTGATGACGCCGTCGAAGGGCGCTCGATACTCGGTCTTGCTCAGCACATCGCTCATGCGGCGCAGCGAAGCAGCGTTTTGCGCGATGTGACCTTTAGCGGAATCGGAATTGGCCCGGGCCTGCGCCAGCTTGGCCTGAGACTGTCCCAGCTGCGCGTTGGCGGTGTCCCATGCGGCCTTTTTGGTGTCGTAATCGGACTTGGCAATGAGCTGCGAATCGTAAAGCGCCTTGCTGCGGTCGTAGTCGAGCTTGGCGCGCTCATGCTCGGCCTGGGCCTGCTTCAAGTCGGCCATGGCGGTGTTGACTGCGGCTTGGGCGGCGACTGCGTCGGTGCGCGAGGCGTTCAGCATCGATTCGCCCATGGAGACGTCGGCGGCCGGCTGGATGTTGTCGAGGCTGGCCAGCAGCTGGCCCTTCTTCACCCGGTCGCCTTCTTTCACATAGAGGCGGGTGATCTTGGCCTGCGCCAGCGCGCCAATATTGACGTAGAGCTTGGGCTTGATTTCGCCGGAAGCGGTCACCATCGAGGTGAGGTCCTCACGCTGCACTTTTCCGGTCTGGACCGGGACCACTCCTTTACGGCTCTGCTGGACGGTAAAGCCAACAATGACCAGTAGGAGCACGAGCACTCCCACGATGATTGCGGGTTTCTTCCACTTCTTCATGAGACCTCATCCGGATGAGTTCGGCACGCCTCGACTGTCAATCAATACGAAGCAAGACGATACAAGGTTCCTGGGGTGAGCAGTTTCCGGCAGCGATATACCGGCATCGCGCGAGCGACCGGCCGCCGTCGGAGGTTGAAATTCCGGATATTCTGATTATAGGGCGCAATGAGGGCAAAGTAACCATTGGGCCGGTAGTGGAGTTTGGAATTTATAGCGGTGGAAGAGCCGGGCTTCCGTGTGGCGAAACCATGGGCCGTTGAGGGCGGCTTTAGCTGTGGCTGGCCGGGGCTAAAGCCCTGCTCCATCGTCGTCCTTGTGGCACGGCTAAAGCCGTGCCCTTCCACCTTCGCCACGGCTGAAGCCGGCCCTTCCGCCGCTTCGGCACGGCTGAACAATTTGCGGGTGAACCCGGTGCGACGTGCCGTTCGGGTGGAGCTGGCCTTCAGGCCAGCGTCTAAGGCCTTTTTCTGCATCTCCGAGGCGGCTTTAGCCGCGGCCACCGGGGCTAAAGCCGTTGTTTCATCGCCGTCCTTGCGGCACGGCTAAAGCCGTGCCCTTCCACCGCTGAGAGAGCGGATAGCTTTCCTTTTTAGCAACTTACACCGCGAATCCGGGTTTCGTAGCGCCAGGGACACAGTTGGGTTCCGCGGGCCGGCATTTCGTCCCGTTAACCTTGCGTTCACCCCGGGTAAAACATACAATTTAACTGCCGAAAGTGTTTCTGCGAGGAGCGGTTTGCTACACATGAAGTTGCGCGCGGTTCTGTGGTCTGTTTCGTTATTGTCGGCTTTGATGCTCTCTTCCCTTCTTGCCGCGGGGCAAGATTCGACCGCTGCTTCTGACAGCAAGAGCGGCGGCGCGGCGACTCCCGCTTCCGGGCAGCCTGCGGCGCAGAACTCCACCGGCGCTGCGGCCCCCAGCACCGATCAATCCTCCGATCCGTTGAAGCGTCCGCTGACCGAGAAGCAGAAAAAGACCAACTCGAAGGCGCTGAAGCAGGAGTTGAGCAGCACCTACAAGAAGTGGCTCAATCAGGACGTGGTCTACATCATCACGCCGGAAGAGAAGGCGGCCTTCAAGCAGCTTTCCAACGACGAAGAGCGCGACCAGTTCATCGAGCAGTTCTGGCTTCGCCGCGATCCCACGCCTGACACGCCGGAGAACGAGTTCAAGGAAGAGCACTATCGCCGCATCGCCTATGCCAACGAGCATTTCGCCTCGGGCATTCCCGGCTGGAAGACCGATCGCGGCCGCATTTACATCATCTGGGGCCAGCCCGACCAGATTGAGTCGCACCCCACCGGCGGCACCTACGACCGTCCGCAGGAAGAAGGCGGCGGCGAGACCACGACCTTCCCCTGGGAAGAATGGCGTTACCGCTATCTCGAGGGCGTAGGCCAGGAAGTGATTCTGGACTTTGTCGACCAGTGCAGTTGCGGCGAGTATTTCCTGTCCAGCAACCCCAACGACAAAGACGCCCTGCTGCACACTCCCGGCGGTTCAACCACCTATGAGCAGATGGGCCTGGGCAACAAGGCGGACCGCATGGATCCGTTTGCCGCCAACGCCGGTCCGCTGCAAGGCCTGCAGAACACCAAAGAGTTCGACAAGATGGAGATGCTGGCCAAGGTGCAGGCCGCGCCGCCCATTAAGTTCAAGGACCTGGAAGAGGTCATCAGCCACAAGATCAGCGTCAACCTGATGCCCTTCGAGATCCGCACCGATTTCGTGAAGGTTACCGACGATACGGTGCTGGTGCCGGTGACGCTGCAGGTGAAGAACAAAGACATCACATTCGTCAGCAAGGATGGGATCCAGCGCGGCACGGTGAATATCTTCGGGCGCGTCACCGGACTGACCGGACGCGTGGCTCAGACTTTCGAAGACACGGTGCAGGTCGATGTGCCGCAGGAACTGCTGGAGAAAGAGCTGGAGCGCTCCTCGCTCTACTGGAAGGCGGTCCCGCTGCGTCCTGGACGCTATCGCATTGACGTGGTGGTGAAGGACGTCAACGGCGACCGGGTCGGCACCTGGAGCCGCGGCATCATGGTGCCGGAATTCACCGACGACAAGCTGGCTTCCTCGTCGCTCATTCTTGCCGACCGCATGGAGAAGGTCGCCAGCAAGAACGTCGGCTCGGGCAACTTCGTCATCGGCGAAACCAAGCTGGCCTATCCGCACCTGGATGGCGCCGACGGCAAGCCGGCCATTTTCAAGCACGACCAGCGCATGAGCCTGTGGATGCAGGTTTATAATCTGCAGCCAGACGAGAAAACCAAGAAAACCTCGGCCAAGATCGATTACGAGATCGTGAATGTGGCCAACAATCAGACCGTGGTGCATTCCTCCGAGTCAACGGACACCATGGGCAACATCGGCGACCAAGTTACGCTGGCCAAGAGTTTGGCGTTGAATAATTTTGCGCCGGGCGTGTACCGGCTCACGGTGAAGGTGGACGACAACGTCTCGAAGCAGCAGATCGCGCCTTCGGTGCGGTTTGCGGTCGAGTAACTTACGCCTTGGGAAGTGGCGGCATGACGCCGCAGCTTTTGCTCCCCGAAACCTCTGGAAGGAGGTTGAGTAGATGACCCGATCACTGGCATGTTGTGTGTTGCTGGCGTCGTTGTGCGCTGCGGCTTCGGCCGGGGTCAATCCGGGCTCGATCTCGGGGTATGTGAAGAACACCGCCGGCACGCCGCAGATGGGCGCGACGGTGCAAGTTGTCAGCGCCACCGGCCAGCTGCAGGTCGTCTACACCGATACCAAGGGATACTTCACGCTCGCCGGCCTGCTGCCGGGCAACTACGATCTGCACGTCTCGGCGCCCGCGTTCGTTCCCACCCTGCGCGAAGATGTCGCGCTCGCCGCCGGGGCCAACAAAGTTCTCAACATCACGCTGAACACCTTGTTTGAAGCGGTGCGCATGCTGCCGCCGGCGAAGAAGGGCGACACCGAGGACGACAGCTGGCGCTGGACGCTGCGCTCGACCGCGAACCGTCCGGTGCTGCGCTTCGATGACGACACCGCCATCATGGTGGAGACGCAGCAGGAAGGCCAGCCGCTGAAGGGCTCGCTGGCACTGATGGCGGGCGCCGCCAGCGAAGGCTACGGCAGCGGCTCCGACCTGGGCACCGCCTTCAACGTAGAACAGTCGATCTTCCACACCGGAACGCTGGGCTTCGCCGGCGATCTCGGCTATGCGACCGGCGCGCCCGACGGAATCATCCGTGCCTCCTACAGCCATGACAACCAGGAAGGCTTCCGGCAATCCGTCTCCCTGACTGTGCGCCGCTTCGCCGCTCCCGACAGCGCGCCTCACGGCGGCGCCCTCGACGCGGTTGCCATGTCCTATATGGACGGCTTCTCCGTCGGCGGCCTCATGGACTTCCAGATCGGCGGCGAAGGCCAGGCTATTCAGTTCCTGGGCCGCGAGGCCAACGCCTTCCGCCCGGCGGCGATCGCAGACTTTCACCTGGGCGCGAACACCATTCTGGAGTACCGCTACGCCACCAGTGAGCCCGATACGCGCGCCAGCAAAGGCTTCGACTCGGCGCCCGCCGATCTCACCGAGACCGGCCCGCGCATGACGGTGATGGATGGCGCGCCGCTGCTGGAGAACGCTCATCATCACGAGCTTTCGCTCTCCGAGCGGCTGGGCAACAACAAGTTCCAGCTGGCCTACTACAACGACCGGGTCAAGGACCCCGCGCTGCTCGGCGTGGGCGAGATCAACAGCGACTCGGCCGATGTTCTGCCCGACGTCTACTCGGGGACCTTCAGCTACAACGGCGGCGAGCTGCGGGCGCAGGGAGTGCGCTTCGTCTATAAGCGCAAACTGGCCGACAACCTGAATGCGACCCTGGATTACGCTTATGGCGGCGTGCTGGAGCTGGGGCAGTCGTACGTGAACTGGAATTCAGTGAGCGACAGCCTGTATCACACCTGGCGTCACTCGGCCGCGCTCAAGCTCGATGGCACGCTGCCGCGCTACAAGACCAAGTGGATCGCCTCCTATCGCTGGACCAGCGGCCAGACCCTGATACCGG
>DASRGM010000060.1:0-17166 GCA_035651035.1 Terriglobales bacterium | reverse complement strand
AATCTCCAGACCGCCGATAAAGATCTCGAAGCGCTCCACCCATGCGGCATTTTCTCCCGGCTCGCGCTTGTTCTTTGAGAGCGGGGAGATCGCCAGCGGGAAGTCGTAGATGAACGTCGGCTGGATCAGGTGCGGCTCGGCCACGAACTCGAAGATCTCGGCAATCGCCTTCCCGTCCGGGGCCGTCGGATCGTAGGGGATATGCGGGTTGGCCGCATTGTAGCGATGAACCATCGCCGCAATCTGTTCGGAGCTGGAGAAGTCCTCCATGATCGGCTTGTCGCCTGCGTTCTCCGGCCAGAAGTTGATGATGGCTTCGCGCATCGAGAGTCGCTGGAAATTGCCGAAGTCAATCTCGTGTCCGTTGAAGTTCGCGACGGTCGTGCCATTCACCTCACGCGCCACCGTGCCCAGCATCTCCGCCGTGAAGTCCATCATGTCGCGATAGTCCGCGTACGCCATGTAGAACTCCAGCATGGTGAACTCGGGGTTGTGCTGCGTCGAGATGCCCTCGTTGCGGAAGTTGCGGTTGATCTCGTAGACGCGGTCGAGTCCGCCGACCACCAGCCGCTTGAGGTAAAGCTCGGGCGCAATGCGCAGGAAGAGATCGACATCGAGCGTGTTGTGGTGGGTGGTGAACGGCTTGGCCACGGCGCCGCCGGCGATGGGATGCATCATCGGCGTCTCGACCTCGATGAAGCCGCGCTCGTCGAGGAAGCGCCGCATCGACTGCACCACCCTCGCACGCTTGGCGAAGACTTCGCGCACCTCGGGATTCATCGTGAGATCGACGTAGCGGCGGCGATAGCGCGTCTCGACGTCCTGCAGGCCGTGCCACTTCTCAGGCAGCGGGAGCAGGTCCTTCACCAGGAACGTGATCTCCTCGACGTGCACCGTCAGCTCGTTGGTGCGCGTGCGGAAGAGATAGCCCTTCACGCCGATGTAGTCGCCGATATCGAGCAGCTTGTAAAGCGCGAAACCTTTCTCGCCGACGAAATCGAGCTTGACGTAAATCTGCAGGCGCTTGCCGCCCTGCTGCAGATGCGCGAATCCGGCTTTGCCCTGCAGGCGAATCGACATCAGGCGGCCGGCGAGGGCCACGTTGACGCGAGGATTCTCCAGCTCTTCCGCAGTCTTCGCGGAGTATTCCTCGACGACCTGCGGGATGGTGTGCGTGGCGTCGTAGCGGTAGGGATAGGCGCTTTGGCCGAGCGCCTCGATCTGCTTCAGCTTGTCTTTGCGAAGCTCGTAGATTTTCTGGTCAAGTTCCACAGAATGTCCTGGTGCAGATAATGGAAACAATGATTATAGAGGTACGAACGGAAGAGCGGCCCTTCAGGGCTGCGTCCGCGAGTGCACCATAAACGTGTCATCCTGAGCACGTTGTATTTCGACTCGGGCATTTGCGAGTCGCGCGGGTGCTTAGTCGAAGGACCTTCTGTTCGCGCGGGCACCCTGCCCGCTCACGCAAACAGCAGGTCCCTCCAGCCCGCTTCGGTCGGGATGACACGGAAGATTGGGATAACCAGCAGTCGTGCTCGTCGGCGGGAGGTCTTGAAACCGTGTTACGGCTTCCTGCCGGGTGGCTGTGCGGGCCAAGCCTTCAGTCCCATGGCGCGGCCTGCATCCCACAGCTGACGATCGAAGGTCGCCAAAACGACTTCCTGCCCCAAGGCGTCCCGCCAGGTAACCGCAGCGGCAAGTTGAATTGCGTCGTAACCTCGCAGACCTAACTGCCAGGCGAGGCCTTCGGCCCGCGCGACAAGCGTTTCGTTGACCGCGACTCTGACGAGGTCCGGCCAGTCCCGCGCGAAGGCGCGTTGCGCACGTCGCGCACCCGGCTCATCCAGGATATGTAGACGGAGGGCCCGAGCGAAAGCCGCTGCCACTTCAGCCCTGCTGACCAACGCCGTCGCCACCGCAAATGCCGCGGTTGTAAGCTTGACTACCTCCGCCGAGCCTTGTTCCGCGACGTAACGCTTGACCAGAGCGCTGGCGTCGGCGTACACAATCACTCGCGGTTCTCCACGACAATGTCGGATACTGGTCTCTTACCGTGAGGGCGCGCGGCCGGGCGAGTTGGACGCAGCCGTCGTCCGCTCCACGAAAGCGCGCCGGAGTTTCTGAGGCTTTCGATGCGTTCTTCTACCGAGCCAGAATCCGGAACCAGCCGGGCGACTCCCTCACCACGGTCGGTAACGACGATAGTGCCACCACGCTTCACTTCTCTCACACATTCACTGAGGCGTGATTTCAACTCGCGAATACCGACCTTCCGTTCCCTCACGTCGTTGTTCCCCCGTAACTACATTCTAGCAGAATGTGGCCACGTGGTTAGACGCCATGGAACGCAGCGGGCCAAGGCCCGTAGAAGCCGGCCTCCTTCCGGTCGTGATTTTTGGTTAGAACGTCGTCAGCGCCGCGCCGCCTTCGCGCCAGGTGTAGGAGCCCAGCGTCTTCAGGTAATTGCCGCGCAGGAAGGCGGTCGGTTCCTCGATGTTGACCAGGCTCATGCTGCCGCGCATCTGGCGGATGGAAACATACTCGTGCTCCTCCATCCAGCTTTCTATGCCGGCCAGCACCACCCCGATGTGCTCGATGCCGTACTTCAGCAGCGCCGAGGTCATCATGGCGACGTGCGCGCCTGCCATCATGCACTTCAGCACGTCGGTCGAATCGTGCACGCCGCCGCTGATGGCGATGTAGCATTCGACCTGGTGATAGAGAATGGCGGCCCAGTGGAGACGGAGGCGCAACTCGTGCGGGCTGCTCAACACCAGGTTCGGCGTGACCTCCATCTCTTCCAGGTCGAAGTCGGGCTGATAAAAACGGTTGAAGATGACCACGCCGTCGGCGCCGGATTCCGCCAGCTTTTTGGCGAACTTGGCGAACGATGTGAAGTACGGGCCCAGCTTGACCGCGATGGGAATGTGCACGCTCTTGCGGATGGCGCGGACGAGGTGGCAGTAGCGCGTCTCCAGCTCTTCGGCGCTAAGCGCGGTGTCGGTGGGAATGTCGAAGATGTTCAGCTCGAGCGCGTCGGCGCCGGCCTGCTCCATCAGCTCGGCATAGCGCACCCAGCCGCCGGGCGAGCGGCCGTTGAGCGAGCCGATCACCGGGATGGAGACCGACTGCTTGCCCTTGTGCAGCAGCTCCAGATAGCGCTCGGGGCCGATGTGATACTTCTGCATGTCGGGCAGGTAGCTGGTGGCTTCGGCGTAGCTGTTGGCGCCGAATTCCAGCGCATTGTCGATGTTCTCGGCTTCGGCCTCGATCTGCTCTTCCATCAGCGAGTGCATGACGATGGCCGAGGCGCCGGCCTCTTCCAGCCGCGCGAAGTTTTCCAGCTTCTCCGTGAGCGGGGAGGCGGAGGCCACGATCGGGTTCTTCAGCTTCAGGCCAAGATAGTTGGTGGATAGGTCGATCACGATGTTGCCTCCCGTTCCCGCGTCACAGATTCTGGTTTGGTGCCCCAGGTTCGCGCGTCTGTTGCGCTAACCTGGGTCTTCGTCGACTGGACCCAGGTTCGCGTCCAAACCATGGACGCGAACCTGGGGCACAATCTTCACGATTCCTTCTTCTCGAAGCTCATGCTCGCCATGTGCTGGTACAGCCGCCAGCGGTCATTCACGTTTTCCTGGGCGGCGGCGAGCAGCTTCTTCGCCTCCTCAGGATTGCTGTTCACCAGCATGGTGTAGCGCGTCTCGTTGTAGGTGTACTGCTCCAGCGGAATGCTGGGCGCGCGCGAGTCGAGCACGAACGGGTTCTTGCCCTCCTTGGCCAACAGTGGGTTGTAGCGGAACAGCGGCCAGTGGCCGGAGTTGACCGCCAGCTTCTGCTGGTCGAGCCCGTGCACCAGGTCGTAGCCGTGGGCAATGCAGTGGCTGTAGGCGATGATGAGCGAGGGGCCGTCGTAGGCGTCCGCTTCGAGCAGCGCCTTCATCGTCTGGCCGTCGTTGCCGCCCATGGCCACGTGCGCCACATACGCGCGGCCGTAGTTCATCGCCATCATCGCGATGTCCTTCTTCGGGATGTGCTTGCCGCCGGCGGCAAACTTGGCCACCGCGCCGATGGGCGTCGACTTCGACATCTGGCCGCCGGTATTCGAGTACACCTCGGTATCGAGCAGCAGGATGTTGACGTTGGCTTCGGAGGCCAGCACGTGGTCGAGGCCGCCGTAACCGATGTCATAGCCCCAGCCATCGCCGCCGATGATCCACACACTCTTGCGGACCAGCTCGTCGGCCACCGCGAGCAAGTCGCGCGCGGTAGGTGTCTGGTTGCCGGCCAGCTTGTCTTTCAGCGCTCTCACGCGCTCGCGCTGTGCGAAGATGCCTTCCTCGGTCGACTGGTCGGCATCGAGAATGGCCACCGCGAGCTCGTCGCCGATGTGCGATGACAGGCGCACAACCAGCTCCTTCGCGTACTCGTTCTGCTTATCGACCGCCAGCCGCATGCCCATGCCGAACTCGGCGTTGTCTTCAAACAGCGAGTTCGACCATGCCGGGCCGCGGCCTTCGGCATTCACCGTGAATGGCGTGGTCGGCAGGTTGCCGCCGTAGATCGACGAGCAGCCGGTTGCGTTAGCGATTAGCGCTCGATCGCCGAACAGCCGCGTCATGGTTGAGATGTACGGGGTCTCGCCGCAACCCGAGCACGCGCCGGAGAACTCGAACAGCGGCTCCAGCAGTTGCGCGTCCTTCACCTGGCCGTGCGAAACCTTGTCGCGCGACAGCTCGGGGATGGACAGGAAATAATCCCAGAACTGGTTGTACTTCTCGCGCAGCGGCGCCTGCGGCTGCATGTTGATGGCGCGATGCTTGGCTTCGCTCTTGCTCTTGGCCGGGCAGACGGCCACGCACAGTCCGCAGCCGGTGCAATCTTCCGGTGCGACCTGCAGCGTGTATTTCAGCTCGGAGAACTCGCGCCACTTGGGCACTGCGGTCTGGAAGCCCTCGGGTGCGTGGTTGAAGCTTGCGTCATAGACCTTAGCGCGGATCACGGCGTGCGGGCAAACCATCACGCACTTGCCGCACTGGATGCAGAGTTGCTCATCCCACACCGGAATTTCCAGCGCGATGTTGCGCTTCTCCCACTTTGTGGTAGCCGTGGGGAAGGCGCCGTCGATGGGCATGGCGCTGACCGGAATGTCGTCGCCCTCGCCAATCATCATTGGCGCTTCGACATTGCGCACGAAGTCGGGCGCGCTGGCCGCAACGGCCGGGCGGATGTCGAACTTCGATGAGATCGTCTCGGGGACCTTGACTTCGTACAGGTGCTCGAGCGCCGCGTCGACGGCGGCAAAGTTCTTGCGCACCACCGACTCGCCGCGCTTCCCGTAGGTCTTCTCGATGGAGTGCTTGATGGCGGCAATGGCGTCGCCGCGCGGCAGCACGCCGCTGATGGCGAAGAAGCAGGTCTGCATCACGGTGTTGATGCGCCCGCCCATTCCGGCCTCACGCGCGACGTTCACCGCATCGATGACGTAGAACTTCAGCTTCTTGCGGATGATCGTCTCCTGCGCCTTGCGCGGCAGGTTGTCCCAGACCTCGTCCGGCCCGAACGGGCTGTTGAGCAGGAAGGTAGCGCCGGTGTCTGCGGCCTTCAGCACATCCAGCTGCTCCATGAAGCTGAACTGATGGCAGGCGACGAAGTTGGCGCGCGAGATGAGATAGGTCGAGCGGATCGGCGACTTGCTGAAGCGCAAGTGCGAGGTGGTGACCGCGCCCGACTTCTTCGAGTCGTAGACGAAGTAACCCTGCACGTTCATCTCGGTTTCTTCGCCGATGATCTTGATGGTGTTCTTGTTCGCGCCCACGGTGCCATCGGCGCCCAGGCCGAAGAACATGGCGCGGACCGTATCTTCCGACTCGGTCGAGAACCCGGGATCGAAGCTGAGGCTGGTGTGGGTGATGTCGTCGGTGATGCCGATGGTGAAGTGGTTCCGCGGAGCGGTCCGGACCTTCGCCAGCTCATCGAAGATGCGGTTGACCATGGCCGGCGTGAATTCTTTCGACGAGAGGCCATAGCGGCCGCCGACCACGCGCGGGAAATTCTCCAGCGTGCCGCCGGTGAACGCCTCATTGAAGGCGGTGACCACATCCTGATAGAGCGGCTCTCCGATCGAGCCCGGTTCCTTGGTGCGGTCGAGCACGGCAACGCTTTTTACGGTCTTCGGCAGCGCCGCGATGAAGTGCTCGATGGAGAATGGCCGGTAGAGGCGGACCTTCAGCAGGCCGACCTTCCTGCCCTGAGCGGCGAGGTAGTCGACGGTCTCGTGCGCCGCCTCCGCGCCGGAGCCCATCATGACGATGACCTGCTCGGCGTCGGGCGCACCTTCGTACTGGAAGAGCTTGTATTCGCGGCCGACGAGGCGGGCGAACTTGTCCATCACGTTCT
The DNA here is from genome assembly GCA_035651035.1 of Terriglobales bacterium. GTDB lineage: Bacteria > Acidobacteriota > Terriglobia > Terriglobales > Acidobacteriaceae > Bog-257. Next base: position 10,767 of record DASRGM010000060.1, on the reverse strand, counting down.
GTACGATGGTTGGGCAGGCGAGATAGAAGGGGTTGACGGCCTCGCGACCCTGGAAGTAGACGTCGGGATTCTGCGCCGAGCCGCGCAGCACCGGATGATCGGGCGAGAGCGCGCGCTCACGGAAGGCGCGGACCAGTTCGTCGTCGATCATGGCACGCATGTCGTCCAGCGACAGCTGCTCGATCTTCGAGACCTCGTGCGAGGTGCGGAAGCCATCGAAGAAATGCAGGAAGGGGATGCGCGACTCGAGGGTCGCCGCATGCGCGATGAGCGCCAGGTCCATGGCCTCCTGCACCGAGTTCGACGACAGCAGCGCAAAGCCGGTCGGGCGGGCAGACATGGCGTCCTGGTGATCGCCGAAGATGGATAGCGCCTGCGCCGCGATGGCGCGTGCAGCCACGTGAATGACCGTGGGCGTCAGCTCGCCGGCGATCTTGTACATGTTGGGGATCATCAGCAGCAGGCCCTGGGCGGAGGTGAACGTCGTGCCCAACGCGCCCGCCTGCAATGCCCCGTGCAGAGCGCCGGCAGCGCCGGCCTCGCTCTGCATCTCGATGACCTTGGGTACCGTGCCCCAGATGTTTTTCGTGCCCACCGCCGACCAGGCATCGGACGACTCGCCCATCGGCGACGAAGGCGTGATGGGATAGATGGCGGCGACCTCGCTCACGTGATACGCGACGTGGGCGACCGCTTCGTTGCCGTCTAGGGTGACTTTATTTCTGGGCATGGCGACTCTTTCGACTGATGTTTCGCCGGCGGCCGATGAATCCGAATGATGGGTGGCAGCCGGCGAAACGGAGTATTCCGCTGTTTTCACTTTCGTTATTCCCCCACGACCGCTGTGCGCGGTCCGTTATGAAGCCGTAGGAACTCGGGTAAGGACAACGATAGGCGGTGGGTGCCGGGCGGGGCTGTGATGCGCGTGTAAGCGGAGTGTGACGTGGGTCACATACAGAGGGTCGGGGGAAGCAGTTGGCAGGCAGTTGTCAGTTGTCAGGTGCCAGTTGGCAGGTGACAGTTGGCAGGTGGCACGCCGTCTTGAAAGGTTGGCGGTTGGGGAAGCAGTTGTCGGTTATCGGCTGGCAGTTGGTATTCAGCAGTTGGTAGTTGGCAGTTAGCCGTTACTAGTTGGCAGTTGCTCTGACGTCGGCTGAAGCCGACTCGCGTTCTCGACGCTTGGCGGAACGCGGGCCTGAAGGCCCGCACTACCCGATTGCTGATTGTTAATCGCTAGTCGCTAGTCGCTGATTGCTAGGCGCTAGTCGCTGATCGCTAGTCGCTAATTGCTAATCGCTAGCCGCTCGTTGCTAATTGCTTTCCGCCTTGGTCTCCACGCCGTGCGGCTGCTCGGCTATCGAGGGGCGGTAGGTTGTTTCCTTCCACAGCTTCGTCGGCTGGACGAAGTAGACGCTGACGCCGCACAGCGATGCCGCCATCAGCACGACGAAGGTGCGAATGGGCGAGGTGAGCCGTTTAAGCGCGGTCCCGTCCCGCACGACGACGTCCAGCAACGCCAGCCCGTAGAACACGGCCTGCGCCGCGGCCGCTGTCGCCCGCCAGTATGGCGGCAGGCCGACGGTCGCCAGCGCCGCCGCGATCATGCAGTACGGAATCACGATGCGCCCGTACTTGGCCGAGAGGAAGTGCAGCCGCATGCGGTTTCGCGAGCTGAGCAGTTCGGGCATCATCTTCAGCATCTGGTAGAGGCCGGCCTGCAGCCGCACCTTGCGCTTGAACTCCGATTGCAAGACCGTCGGGAAGTCATACATTGTGGCAGTCGGCTCGTAGAGGATGCGGTAGCCCTTGAAGAACGAAACCAGCGGCTCGTAGACGTCGTCGAGCAGCGTGCCCTCCGGCAGCGGCACCCATAGCTCGCGGCGCAGGGCGGCGAAGGCGCCACTGTAGCCGAAGGTCGAATCGATCCGCGTGAGGCGCAGGCGAATCCAGTGCTCGTAGCGCCAGTAGAGGCTGGTGCTGGTTTCTTCCAGCGTCTCGCCCTTCACGATGATAGTTTGCGGGCTGACCGCCCCGACCTTGGGATCGCCAAAGCAGGCGATGACGTTGCGCAGGCAGTCGCGATCGAGCGTCTGGCGCACGTCGTTGAGCACGAGGATTTCGCCCGCCACCAGCGGCACGCCCGCATTGAGCGCAGCCGCCTTGCCTCCACGCTCGACGCGCAGGAACTTCACGCCTTCGGCGGAAAAGCTGCGCGCGATCTCATCGGTGCGATCGGTTGACCCGTCGGAGACCACGAGGATCTCCATTAGCTCGCGGGGATAGTTCAGCGACAGGATGGTGCGCAGCTTGCGCTCCAGAAACTTCTCGCCGTTGTAGACGGCGATGACGAACGAGACGCTGCGCAGCTTGGTGTCCTTGTGGACCGGATTGCTGCTACGCCGGGCCAGACGGTCCAGCAGCAGGGGATAGCCAATGAGCGCGTAGAACGCGACCGCGCAAGCCAGCGTAAAGACCGTGGCCGAGACGATCTGGGCCGGAGACAACATCTCCGATACACGATACAGGATTCGGCGGATATCGAAGTTGCCGGTTTTTAACGAATCCTCGCCCGCGCCTGCCGCATCCATTGCGGCCTAGCGTCCTGCCGGCGCGGCCCGTGAGGCGTATGGCGCCGGCCAACTGCTTCGTCTTTTTTTCGACTCGCGATCGGGTTCGATGGACCGTTTCGCGCTGCTCGCCCAGCGGCAGTAATTACCCTTTAACCCTAGCCGGCAATTCGCAGGAGGATATATGGCAACGACAACCGTCGCAGTAGGAACCATGAAGGTCGCGCAGGTCGCCAGGCCGGGCTCCGGCTTCCAGATCGCGGAGCGCGAGATTCCCAAGCCTGGTGCAGAACAGGTGCTCATCAAAGTGCAGGCCTGTGGCGTTTGTCACAGTGACATGCTGACGGTGGAAGGCGCGTGGCCGGGAATTGAGTATCCTCGCATCCCCGGGCACGAAGTGGCCGGCGTGATTGAGGAGTTGGGTGACAGGGTCACCGAGTGGAAGAAGGGTCAACGCGTCGGTGTGGGCTGGCATGGCGGCCATGATGGCACTTGCCTGGAATGCCGTCGCGGAGATTTCCGCAACTGCCGCAACATCCAAATCTCCGGCATCAGCTACGACGGAGGCTATCAGCAGTACATGCTGGCGCCCGTGTCGGCGCTGGCGTCTATACCCGATGGCCTGAACGACGTCGACGCGGCGCCTCTGCTCTGCGCCGGGATCACTACTTACAACGCTCTGCGGCACAGCGGCGCTCTTCCCGGCGATCTGGTCGGCATCCTGGGAATTGGCGGTTTGGGTCACCTGGCAATCCAGTATGCGAACAAGTTCGGCTACAAGGTCGCGGCGATCGGGCGAGGCGGCGAGAGTGCGGCGCTGGCGAAGAAGCTCGGCGCGAGCGTGTATATCGACAACACGGCAACCAATCCGGTGGATGCTTTGCAAAAAATGGGCGGCGCCAAGGTGATTGTGGCGACCGCGCCGAGCTCGAAGGCAATGTCGGATTCGATCGACGGGCTTGGGCCGAACGGTAAGCTCATCGTCGTTGGAGCGACCTTCGATCCCATCGAGGTCACGCCGGTACAGCTCATCAATGGCAGCAAGTCCATTCAAGGCTGGGCGTCGGGAACGCCTACCGATGCGGAGGACACGCTAAACTTCTCCGCGCTGACGGGCGTGCGTCCCATGATCGAGACCTATCCGCTGGAAAAAGCAGCCGAGGCCTACGCTCGCATGATGAGCGGGAAGGCAGAGTTCCGGGTGGTGTTGACGATGTGATCTTCAGCTGACCAAAATCTGGGTGCCCAGGTCTGGCGGTTTTCCAGACCTGGGTCCTTCATCTGCAATACCGTTATCCCAGGTCTCGAACACTTATGAACCCTGAAACAGCTGCTAAGGTCAAGCGATTCGCGATCTGGACGCTTATCTTCGTCGCCGGCGTCGCGGTCGGCCTGTTCTTCTCCCCGACCATCTCTTTCAAATTTCAATGGCTGCGGTGAAACCATCAACGCAATCATAGGACCGTCAGCCGGCAGTGGTGCAGTTCAATCTGAACGGTGGAAGGGCACGGCTTCAGCCGTGCCGAAAGTGCTCATACGCAAAGCGGGCTTTAGCCCCGGCTGCCGCGGCTGAAGCCAACCTCAACAACCCGTCGTTTCGCCGGGCTGAAGCCCGGCGCTTCCACCGCAAATTTCAACCTGCACCACTACCCAGTCAGCCTGCGCGCAATGGTGTTCCTCCTCACCGCGATATAATTGAAGGTTTTCCAGCAGCGCCTGATTGCAGCTATTCACTTCGTGGAAGGAAACTATGCCGACTGATGTCATCATGCCCCAGATGGGGGAATCGATTTTTGAAGGAACCATTACCAAGTGGCTGAAGCAGCCGGGCGAAAAGGTCCAGCGCGACGAGCCGCTATTTGAGATTTCCACCGACAAAGTGGACGCCGAGATTCCCGCGCCCGCCTCGGGCACGCTGCAGGACATCAAGGTGCAAGCCGGTGCGACCGTGCAGGTGAACACGGTGGTGGGCACGATTGCGGCGGAGGGCGAGGCGGCCGGAGCCGCATCGTCGGCGCCTGCAGCTCAGCCCGCCAAGCCTGCCGCCGCGGCCCCGGCACAGCCGGCAAAGTCGGGCGGGGGCGATGGCGCCGGCACAGCCAAGTCGCAGGCCACGCAGTCGCAGGCCGCGCAGCCTCCCAGCGGCGAAGAGCCCAGGGGCTCGGGCGATCTCGCCGCCGATGAGAAGGAAGGGTTGGAGCGCGCGCAGCAGGGCAAGGTGGAAGAGATCGGCGAGGCGGGCGAGCGTGTGCGGTCGAGCCCGCTGGTGCGCCGCATCGCGAAGGAGAACAACGTCGATCTGAGCAAGGTGTCGGGAACGGGCCTGGGCGGCCGCATCACCAAAGACGACATCGAGGCATTCATCGCCAAGCACGGCGAGGCTGGCGCGCCCGCCGCGGCTCCGGCCGCTCCTGCATATCAGCCGCCGGCCACGCAACAGCCCGCGGCTCCGGCCATGCCGGCAGTCACCACGCCACTGCAGCCCGTAGGCGGCGTGACGCCGGGCGAAGTCGTGCCCATGTCGACCATGCGCAAGAAGATCGCCGAGCACATGGTGATGTCGAAGCGAACCAGCGCGCACGTGCATGGGATCTTCGAGGTGGATGTCAGCCGCATCGTCAAAACGCGCGAGTCGATGAAGGGCAAGTTCGAGCAGGCGACCGGCAACAAGCTGACCTTCACGCCGTTCTTCGCGCGCGCGGTCATCCATGCCATCCGCAAGTGGCCCATCATCAACTCGTCGCTTGAGGGCGAGAACATCCACTACCACCCGACCATCAATCTGGGCATCGCGGTCGCGCTGGATTGGGGACTGATCGTGCCGGTGGTGAAAAGTGCCGAGGAGCGCAGCTTCGTCGGACTGCAGCGCGCCATCAGCGACCTGGGCGAGCGCGCCCGCACCAAGAAGCTGAAGCCGGAGGAGGTGCAGGGGGGAACCTTCACCATCACCAACCCGGGGATCTTCGGGGCGGAGTTTGGGCTGCCGATCATCAACCAGCCGCAGGTGGCGATCCTGGGCGTAGGCGGGATCAAAAAGAAGCCGGTGGTGGTGACCGATCGCGACGGCAACGACTCGATCGCCGTTCGCTCCATGATGCACCTCAGCATCGGCTACGATCATCGGGTGATCGACGGCGCCGTGGCCGACCAGTTTATGGCCGAGCTGAAGAAGTTCCTGGAGAACTGGAACGAGGAGCTGTTGTAAGAGAAGCAACGACTCTTATCAGGGCACGACTTTCAGTCGAGCTGGACGACTTATTACGAGACGTGGGCTTCAGTCCTTGCGACCGGACGCAGGGGCTGAAGCCCAAAATTATTGGCCCACGTTTTCGGCATGACTGAAGTCATGCCCTGATACGAAGCGTCGTTGCTGGATTGCTCAACCCGGCGAGCTGCGAAAATTCAGGCGGAGAGCCCAATTTCATTTTTCTTGTCAATATTGCGAAATGCAACAATAAGCCGGAATCGAATGAAAACAGAGGAAATATAAAGTTGGCAAAATCGGAACAATGCCTCTGACATTGTGGCATACTGAAAGTAGAGTCGAATTTAAGCAAACCCGGTCTCGCGGCCGGGTTTTCGTTTTTGTGGTCGAGCAATGCTTGAACGTTGCATGGACGCGCCCCAGCGATCTGGAGCCTTCCTTTTCGACGCGGGTGGCCAGCTCTGCCCTAGCCTGGCTACTACCGGGTAGAGCGGCGCTTCAGCGCCGCGTTACGCCAGCTTCCTTTTCTGAGAGCCCGCTTCAGCGGGCGGCACTCAGCCGTCGGCTGAAGGCCGACTCAGAGAAATCATAAAGGGTGCTTTAGACGCTGGCCTGAAGGCCAGCTCTACCCAAACGGCCCGTAGCACCGCGTTTTTTCAGCAAACTGTGAAGCCGGAGACACGCTTGCGCTTCGCGACGAAGGAGTGTCGCCGGCTAAAAGCCGGCTCTGCATTCATGATGACGCCTACCCACGACTCACGTCGTGGGCTACGATTGTGCCGGCCTTCGGGCTGCGCATTCTTCCAGCTTGGAAATGGGTTCTGACGCTGGCCTGACGGCCAGCTCTACCCAGGTTGACAAGCCCGAGTGTCGATTGCTGCTCCCGGTTTGACGGAATCCCCCGTCTATCCGTAACGTCTAGTGACAAGCAAGTTCCCGCTCTTGGAGGCAGGATGAAGCGTTGTTGGGTGTATCTGGGGCTGATGCTGGCGCTGCTGGGGCCGTGGCCGTTAGCGGCGCAATCGCCGGCGCCGGCCGCTCAGTCCTCGATGGGCGCAATCAATCTGGCCGAATACGAGAAGCACGTCTCGGTCAAGACGCTGCCCAACGGGCTGACGGTGGTGCTGTGGCGGCGGCCGGAGGCGCCAGTGTTTTCCTTCTTCGCCCTGGTGGATACCGGCTCGGCGCAGGACCCGCTGCACGCTACCGGCCTGGCGCACATGATGGAGCATATGGCCTTCAAGGGCACGCCCGACATCGGCACCACCGATTACGCCGCGGAGAAGGTCGCGCTGGAAAAGGTCGAGCAGGCCTACGCCGCGTACGAGACCGAGCGCGTGCGGCAGATGCGCGCCGTTCCCGATCCCACGGGAGAGCAGCAGAACGCCGCGGCCGATCAGCAGAAACTCAAGCAGCTTCAGCAGGACTGGCAGCAAGCCGTCAAGGACGCCGACCAGTACGTCATCAAGAACCAGTTCGGCAAAGTCGTCGAAGAGCACGGCGGCGTCGGCATGAACGCCTTCACCGACTACGACGAGACCGCCTACATGTACTCGATGCCAGTAAACCAGATCGAGCTGTGGGCGGCGCTGGAGTCCGACCGCCTCACGCATCCCGTGATGCGCGAGTTCTACAAGGAGCGCAACGTGGTGATGGAAGAGCGCCGCATGCGCACCGACAGCAATCCGACCGGGCGCCTCCTGGAGCAGTTCCTCGGCACCTCGTTCATGGCGAACCCGTATCACCGGCCGACCATAGGCTACCAGTCCGACCTGGAGAGCTTTTCCGCGACCGACGCCGAGGAGTTCTTCCACCGCTATTACGTGCCCAGCAACATGGTGATCGGGCTGGTCGGCGACCTCGATCCCGACAAGGTCTTCCCCATCCTCGAGCGCTACTTCGGCCAGATTCCTTCGCGCCCCAAGCCGCTGGAGAACACCACGGTCGAGCCGCCGCAGAATTCCGTCCGCGAGGTGACCATGCCCGACCCATCGCAGCCACTCTACCTCGAGGGCTATCACCGGCCCAGCTATCGCGCGCCCGATGACGTGGTGTACGACGCCATCTCCGACATTCTGTCGAATGGGCGCACCTCGCGGCTCTATCGCTCGCTGGTGCGCGACAAGCAGATTGCCGCGGCGGCCGCGGGCATCAGCAGCTATCCCGGCAACAAGTATTCACACATCTTCACGTTCTACGCGGTGCCGACGCCGGGGCACACGATCGCGGAGATTCAGAAGGCGTTCACCGAGGAGATCCACAAGTTGAAGACGCAGGATGTGACCGACGACGAGCTGCGCATGTTCAAGACGCGTACCGAGGCCGATGTGATCCGCGGCTTGGCGAGCAATGAAGGGCTGGCCGAACAGCTTGCGATTTACCAGACCCGCTACGGCGACTGGCGCGAGCTGTTCCGCTATCTCGATCGCGTCGACAAGGTGACCAAGGCCGACATCCGGCGCGTCGCCAACGAGGCGTTCCAGGACACCAACCGCACGGTGGGCATCATCGAGACGAAGGCCGAATCGGCACAGCCAGCTGCGCCGGCGGGCAAGGGAGGCGCGCAATGATGAACGGCACGGCGCTCTCTTCCCCTTCGCGCCCGGTGCCCCAGGTTCGCCCATCCTTTGGGCTAACCTGGGCCTTCTCCACAGGACCCAGGTTAGCGTCCAAACGAAGGACGCGAACCTGGAGCACCGCGCTGGTATGCTGCCTCTTGCTGCTTGCGACCAGCTGCGAGAATCGCAAGACCGCTAAGACAAGCGCAGCTCCTGCACCCCCGAATGTGAGTCCCGCGGTTGCTGCCGCGGTCACGCCTTGGAACAAAGTGCAGGCGCCGCAGTTGCCCGCCTTCACCCCGCAGGAGCCCACGCGCATTCAGCTTGCCAACGGCATGGTCATCTTCCTCCAGCCCGATCACGAGCTGCCGCTCATTACCGCGGTCGCGCGCATTCGCGGCGGCTCCATCAGCGAGCCGGCAAGCAAGGCCGGGCTCGCCGACCTTTACGGGGAAGTCTGGCGCACCGGCGGCACCAAGTCGAAGACCGGCGATGAGATGGACGACTTCCTCGAAGTGCGTGCCGCCAAGATCGAGGCCGACTCCCAGTCCGACTCGACCAGCATCTCGCTCAGTTGCCTGAAGGGCGACTTCGACGCCGTCTTCGATCTCTACCTCGACCTGCTGCACAACCCCGAGTTCCGCGCGGACAAGCTCGCGCTGGCCAAGCAGCAGATGTACACCGGCATCGCGCGGCGCAATGATGAGGTCGATTCCATCGTGCATCGCGAGGCGCTCCTCATCGGCTACGGCAAGGACAACCCCTACGCGCGCGTGCCCGAGTTCGCCACCGTCGCGGCGGTCACGCGGCAGGACCTGCTCGCCTGGCACCAGCAGTACGTTTATCCCAATAACGTCGTCTTCGGCATTACCGGCGACTTCGATCCCCACGCCATGGAAGCGAAGCTGCGCCAGGCATTCGAATCGTGGGCGAAGGGGCCGAAGGCACAGACGCCGGAGATCAAGTTCACGCCGCCCAAGCCCGGCTACTACCTGGTGAAAAAGTCGGACGTGGACCAGTCGACCATTGCCATGCTCGACCTCGGCATCGAGCGCAACAATCCCGACTACTACGCGATCACGGTGCTGAACCAAATCTTCGGCGGCGGCTTCTCGTCGCGGCTGTTCAACAATCTGCGCACCGCGCGCGGGCTGGCCTACGCGGTGGGCGGCGGCGTCGGCTATGGCTGGACGCATCCCGGGCTGACCGACTTCGTGATGCAGACCAAGAGCGCCAGCACCGTGGATGGCATCACGGGCATCGACGGGCAGATTGACGATCTTCTGAAGGACCCGCCGACGGCGGAGGAGATGAAGCGCGCCAAGGACGACATCCTGAACTCGTTCATCTTCCAGTTCGACACGCCGGACAAGGTGCTGCGCGAGAAGATGGCGTACGAGTTCTACGGCTACCCGCTGGATTTCCTGGAGCGCTATCGCACGGAAGTGGAGAAGGTGACGGCGGAGGACGTGGAGCGCGTCGCGCGAAAATACATTCACAAGGACCGGCTGGCGGTGCTGGTAGTGGGCAATGACGCGGAGTTCGGCAAGCCGCTCAGCTCGTTGGGCGCGGTGACGAACGTGGACATTGCGATTCCTCCGCCCCCGGCCAGCCTCATGCAGGAGCAGGGGACGGAGTAGGAAACGGTTGTGCCCACTTTGGGCACAGTGATAACATCGTGACGTTCAGACAGGTGAGCTGGTGAGGGTTTTCTCGCGACGAACCCTGAAAGATTTTGCGAAGTCGCTCAAAGGCTGCAAGGACTATAAACCAGTCAAGGCGGCCCTCGATTCATGGTTTCATGAGGTCGTGAGGGCGAAGTGGAAGAGTCCCGCCGACTTGCACGCCAGCTACCGCAATGCCAGTATCGTGGGACCGGAGCGCGCGGTGTTCAACATCAAGGGAAACAGTTACCGACTGGTTGTGGCCGTTGACGATCCGCGCCAAGCCGTCTTCATCAAATGGATCGGCACGCACGCCGATTACGATGATATCGACGTGAGAACCATTCAGTATGGAAATTAAGCCCATCCGCTCGGAGGAAGACTACACACTCGCGCTCAAGCGCGTGGAAGCGCTTTGGGGATCGCCCATCGGTACCCCGAAGGGTGATGAACTGGACGTGCTCCTTAGTCTAATCGAAGCCTACGAACGGGAGCATTATCCGATCGACTTGCCGGACCCATTGGAAGCAATACGCTTTCGTTTGGAGCAGCTTGGCGAGGGCATGCAATTCCTGGTTGGGGTCATCGGACACAGGACGAGGGTTTATGAAGTAATGCGCGGCGCCCGTCCGTTGTCACTCCAAATGATTCGCAATCTGAACGGGGAACTAGGAATACCAGCCGAGGTGTTGATTCAGCCTACACGCACGCGTAAGCGCCGCCGGAGCGGTACCAACGCGCCAAAGAAACGCTTGTTGCGCAGGTCCGCCTAA
>DASRGM010000059.1:0-10335 GCA_035651035.1 Terriglobales bacterium | reverse complement strand
ACGTCGCCAACTTTCAGCCGTGGCGAGAGCGCACCCACCATGCCCGCCGAGAGCAAACGTGCGGGCCGGGCCCTCTCGACGGCAACTTCCGCCGCGTGGCGCGCGTACTTCTCGCCGATGCCGCCAACCGCCACAATCGCGCGCGGCAGCTCGAACAGTTCCACGTTGTCCACACTCTGCGGCTGAATCTGTCCAATCAGCGGCGCCAGCTCGACCGGCATCGCAGCGATGACCGCAACGGGTTTGTGCGCGTTCGGCAATCGTTAAGGAAGCTCTGATTCAGTCCCGCAGCAACTGACAACTGACAACTGCCCTTACGCATAGCCGTTTGCGCGAAACCAATCCACGGCGCGTTGCAGGGCATCTTCGACGGGCCGCGCCCGCCAGCCAAGCTCTCGCTCGGCCTTGGCGCTCGATACGAACATTTTCTTGCGCCCCATGCGCACCGCGTCGATGGTCACGCGCGGCTCGCGCCGCAGAATTTTTCCCGTCACCACCGTGTCCGCCACCCCGGTTGCAAGCGCCACCGCGTACGGCAGCTTTAGCTTCGGCGACGGCAAGCCGGTGATCGCCGCCAGCCGGTCCAGGATCTGCTTCAGCGTCAGGTTCTCGCCGCCCAGAACGTAACGCTCGCCGGGACGGGCCTTCTCCATGGCCAGCAGATGTCCCTCTGCGCAATCGACAACGTCAACCAGGTTCAATCCCGTATCAACATACGCCGGAAACTTGCGCCGCAAAAAATCTACGATGATCTGGCCGCTCGGCGTGGGCTTGATGTCGCGCTCACCCACCGGCGTGGTCGGATTCACCATAACCACGTTCTGCCCGCCGCGTCCGGCCTCCACCACCAACTGCTCGGCCAGGAACTTGCTGCGCTTGTAATCGCCAATCATGTCGGCGAGCGCCACTGGTGAATTCTCGTCGGTGAGGCCGCTGTGTTTGCCAAAGCCCATCGTGGCGACACTGCTGGTGTAGATAACCCGGCGCACACCGGAATCTCTCGCCGCCTGCAAGATGTTCCGCGTGCCCTCGACATTGGATTGGTAAAGCTCGTGGCGATCGCGCGCCCAGAGCCGGTAATCGGCAGCGACGTGAAAGACGAACTCGCATCCCGCCATGCCGCGGCGCAACGAATCGGCATCCCGCAAATCGCCGCTCACGCGCTCGGCCGCAAGGTCGGCAATGTTATCGAGCCGGCTCGTCGGCCGCACCAGCAGGCGCAGATCGGCGCCGCGCGCGAGCAGGCGCCGCGCAACATGCGAGCCGAGAAAGCCGGTAGCGCCGGTGACGAAACATCGCATTGGGTCAAGGCGAATCCCAAGGGTTGAAAACCGATATTCCCGAGTTCCGGAAATCCTTCACATTGCGTGTGTCGAGCGTGAGACCGTGGTGCTTGGCCGTTGCGGCAAGCAGGCCGTCGACGATACCCAGCGCAACTCCCATTAGCCGCGCTTCCGCCGACATTACTCCCCAAATATCCGCTACATCGGCATCGACAGGCAACAGGCGGTTTGCAAAACGGGCAGGTAAGTCGACTTTAAGCCATCTCTGCAGTTGCGCGCGTTTGTCGCCCATGGGCAGGAGGGTTGTGCCTTTGCGGATCTCTCCCCGGGTAAGCACGCTGAGATTCAGACTGTCTTCGACGCGGGCGTCCACCCACCGTGTAACTTTCGGGTCGGGCGGAGATTTGCGAGCATATTCTGAGACTACGTTGGTATCAAGCAGATACCCATTCATAGCTCGATGTCTCGGCCTGTATCTTTATCGCGCTCCAAGATAAGCTCGGAACCCGCCAACGGAGAGTTCATGAGGAATTCTGAAAGGCTCTGTTTTCGGCCTTGTGGCGCTTGCGACTTTTCGGTAGCGTGTATTGCGTTTTCGAGAAGGGAGGATGCGTATGCTGTCACATGCATGCCACGCGCCTTCGCTTGGGCAGCCAACTCGGCTTCAACCTCGGGTTTAACATCAACCGTGATAGCCACGGCTCACCTCCTCCAGCTACGCCCACCTCAGCTTAGCAGTTCGTGAGCAAGTATCGGTCGCCGGAAACGGGGGTTGACAACCGATCACTGGCTACTGACTACTGGCTACTGGTTTTCCTCACCAGCCGCAGACGCTCTTCTTCGCTCTGCGCGGTCGTCTTGGCGTAGGCGGTCAGGGCCAGCAGCGGGAAGTACTGGCGGTACATGTAGTACATCAGGTAGAACACGCGCGGAAATCCTGTGCCGGTGTAGAGCGATTCGTCCCAGGAGCCGTCGCGGCGCTGCGTTTTGAGCAGATAAGCGATGCCGCGCTGCACCGAGTCGCTGCGCGTGTCGCTGGCGGCGAGCAGTCCCATCACCGCCCAGGCGGTCTGTGATGCGGTACTCGGGCCTACGCCTTTCGCCGTGGGATCGTCGTAGGAGTCGCAACGCTCCCCCCAGCCGCCGTCCGGATTCTGCATCATGCGCAACCATTCGGCCGCTTGTTGCACCCACGGTTCGTGATAATCCACGCCCACCGCTTCCAGTCCGCGCAGCACCAGCATGGTCCCGTAAATGTAGTTGACGCCCCAGCGCCCGAACCACGAGCCATCCGGCTCTTGCTCGCGCTTGATGAACTCGAGGGCGCGGCGCACCGGCGCATCTTTCAGGGAATATCCGTGGGTGGCAAGGCATTCCAGCACTCGCCCGGTAATGTCTACCGTGGCCGGGTCGAGCATGGCATTGTGATCGGCGAACGGGATGTGCTGGAACACCATGCGGTTATTGTCTTTGTCGAATGAGGCCCAGCCGCCGTTCTTGCACTGCATCGACAGCACCCAATCGATGGCGCGCTGCACCGAGCGGCTCTGATAACTCTCGTTCGAGGTCTTTACCCGGCTCAGCGCCAGCAGTACCTGCGCCGTGTCATCCACATCGGGATAGAACTCGTTGTTGAACTCGAAGTACCAGCCGCCGGGCGCGACATTGCGGTTCTTCGCATACCAGTCGCCGCGGCGGGTGACTTGCTTGCGCAGCATCCATTCGCAGGGCTGCACCAGCCGCCGGTCTTGCGGCGAGACGCCGCTTTCTGCCAGCGCAAAAACCGCATACGCCGTGTCCCATACCGGCGACATGCAAGGCTGCATGCGGAAGGTCGTCTCCTCCTCGATGCCCAGCTTCTCAAACTCGTCCATGGCGCGGATGACCTGCGGGTCGTCCAGCGAATAGCCCAGGCAGCGCAACGCAATGATCGAGTTCATGATGCCCGGGTAAATGGCGCCCAGCCCGTCGCTCATCTCCAGACGGTCGAGCATCCATTTTTCCGCCGCTTTCAGCGCGCGCGAGCGCAGCGGCCGAATGTGCACACGCTCGAAGAAGTGCACCAGGCGATCGAGCACCAGAAAGAAGTTGCGCCAGCTGATGAGCTTGTCGCTCCAGTTCAGGCGCAGGTTTTTCTTGCTCCCGACGAACAGCTCGTCGATGCCCTGCTCGGGCGGAATTTTCTTGAACGGCTTTTTGGCGTATGCAATCGACAGCGGCACCAGGATGGCGCGCGACCAGGAAGAAATCTCGTACAGGTTGAACCAGAACCAGTTGGGAAACAGCACGATCTCCGGCGGGATCGCCGGCACCGCGTCATAGTCGTATTGCCCCAGGAAGCAAAGATAAATCTTGGTGAAGGTATTGACCTGGGTCACCCCGCCCAGGGCCAGAATGCACGCGCGCGCCTTGGCCATCTGCGGATGCTCCGGGCTGTAACCGGCCATCTTCAGCGCAAAATACGCTTTCACCGAGGCGCTGATGTTCGACGGCCCACCGTTGTAGATGGGCCAGCCGCCGTCTTCGTTCTGGCGATTGAGGATTTCGCGCGCGCACTTCTGCGTGCGCACGGCATTTTCGGTGCCCAGCAGGCGATGCAACAGGATGTAGTCGGAAACCAACGTGGTGTCGGCGCCCAACTCGCCGCACCAGTAGCCCTCTTCGCGGTCCTGCAGGCTGAACAGATATTGCCGGGCTGCGTCAACGGCGGACGCTACGCGGCTCTTGATGTCGTCGATTTTGCCGAACCGCATTTCGGCCGGACTGTAGGGGTCTGCCATTCGTTCTGCTTACTCCGCAGCCAGTGCCGGCGCGGCGCCAATCGCCTCCACAATCTCGGGTGGAAGGCCAAAGCGCACATTCTCCGGCATCACTTCGACCTCGCGCATGTCGGTAAAACCCTGTTCCTCGAGGAAAGTCACCGCTTGCTGTACCAGGATCTCCGGCGCCGAAGCCCCGGCGGTCAGCCCAACCGTCTTCACGCCCTCCAGCCACTCGGGCCGGATGGAAAGATAGTTCTCGATGAGGTGCGACTTTGAGCCCAGATTGCGCGCTACCTCTACCAAGCGGTTCGAATTCGAGCTGTTATCTGAACCCACCACCAGCAACAGGTCGCACTCCGCCGCCACGTCTTTCACCGCGGTCTGGCGGTTCTCCGTCGCATAGCAGATGTCCTGCGCATGCGGTCCTTTGATGTTGGGAAACTTGCGGCGCAGGGCCTCGATGACGTGTCTGGTCTCGTCCAGGCTTAAGGTCGTCTGCGTGAGATAGGCCACGCGATCGGGATCGGGAACATGCAACCCCTCGACATCTTCCGGGGAATCGACCACATGCGTCACCAGCGGAGCTTCGCCCAGCGTGCCGATGACCTCATCGTGATCGCGATGTCCGATGAGGATGAGCGAATAGCCCTCGCGTGCGAACTTCACCGCCTCGACGTGGACTTTGGTGACCAGCGGACAAGTGGCGTCGATGACGCGCAACTCGCGCAGCTTGCTGGCCTGCCGCACCTCAGGCGCAACCCCGTGGGCACTGTAGATGACGCGCTCGCCGGCGGGAACTTCCTCGACGCTGTCGACAAAAATGGCGCCCTTGGCGGTAAGTTCGTCCACCACATAGCGGTTGTGAACGATTTCCTTGCGCACGTAGATAGGAGCGCCGAAAGTTTCCAGCGCAATGCGAACGATATCGATGGCCCGAACCACTCCCGCGCAGAAGCCCCGCGGCTTCAGCAACAGGAGGGTCTTAGCTTGCGTTTGATTCATGCCTTCCTGCAATCGACAAAGGTTGAGACCCTGGCACTCTTACGTTAATTGTAACAGTACAATCCTGGCCAATATAACGGGCCGAACCAGCGCGATTATGAGCTGTAGCGCGAAAATTCAACACTCAACGGTTCCAGTGCCGGGCAGTGGCTCAGCTTGAGATCTTTCAGCCGTGCCGTAGCGGTGGAAGGGCACGGCTTCAGCCGTGCCGAAAGGACGACAATTGAACGGGCCTTACAGCTTGCTGAAAAACTCGTTGCGACGATTTGTTCGGGTAGAGCTAGCCTTCAGGCCAGCGTCCAAGCCATTTCATTTCTTACTTCCGAGCGAGCTTTGGCTCGCGAGGATTTAGATGACCGTTGCACCAGCAGTGTGGCATGGGCAACATTCGATGGAAGGCAGGGAGAACTCTCTCGTTATGATCGGAAAGGCGGGATTATCGGGAGGCGGCAAAGCAGCGGGCATTGGGAGCTCTCGTTAAGGCGCACACAGCTCCGCCCTACTTCTTCTCGCAACGATGAGTGCGTTCCCAACTGACGATCTCTTCCGTCAGTGTGCCTTCCTTCCCCGCTCCGCACCGCAAGCATGTGGTTTGAATCTTGTACTGCCCATCGCGCTGAACAATGCGGTGTCTAAATCGAAGCGGGGGCAACGGGTACGACATAAGTTGCCCAGTTCTGGGAGCGTCGGCCTAGTCAACAATGATGCCACATTGTCTGACATCCGACGAGAGAAATCTCTAGCGAGCCAGCAGAATCAAGATTCCCAGCACATCACGCTTTCGTTGTGCCGATTTGCCCCTGGAGGGCGGGGCCAGGCCGGGTGGCTAGCGGTTCAGCTTCAGCATCTGCTCGGCGTGCTTCAGCGAGGTGTCGGTAAGTTTCGCTCCACTCATCATGCGGGCAACTTCGCGGGTGCGCTCCGCGGTCTCCAGCAGCCGCACCGACGTCCTGCTCCTGCCGCCGGCTTCACGCTTTTCGATGAGGTAATGCTGATCGGCGAAGGAGGCGATCTGCGGAAGGTGGGTGATGCAGAGCACCTGCTTGGTGTGCGAGAGCTGCTTCAGCTTCTTGCCGACCGCCTCCGCCGCCCGGCCGCCGATGCCGGTGTCGATCTCGTCGAAGACCAATGTGCGTTGCTGTGAATCCGCTCGCGACCCATTCCCCGAGCGCCTACCTTGTCCCGCTTCAACGCTGGTCTTCAGCGCCAGCATCACGCGCGACAACTCGCCGCCGGAGGCGATCTCGTCCACGGGTCCCAGGGGCTCGCCGGGATTGGCGGAGATAAGGTAGCGCACCTGGTCGAAGCCGCGGCCGCTCCAGTTCGCCTCCTCGTCGGTGCCGCTTACCTCGACCTTGAAGCGCGCCTTCATGGCCAGCTCGTTGATCTCGCTCTCCACCAGCTTTTCCAGTTTGCGCGCCGCCTCATATCGCTGTCGCGAGAGCGCACGGGCGGCGGCCAGATAACGCTCCGCCGCCTGCGCCTGCTCGAGTTGCAGCCTGCGCAGCGCCTCGTCTTTATTCTCCATCTCGTTCAGCTTGCGCTCCAGCTCGGCGGCGAGGGCGATGACGTCTTCCAGCTTCGGCCCATATTTCCGCTTCAGGCGGTCGAGCGCCGCCAGCCGGTCTTCAACCTCGTTGAGGCGCTCGGGAGAGGCCTCGATGCCTTCGGCATAATCGCGCAGCCGCTGGCCGATATCTTCAATGGTGATCCGCGCCGACTCCAGCTCCGGCGCGGTGTCGCGAAACTGTTCGTCGAAGCGCGATAGGTCCTCGATCTGCCGGGTCGCGGCACGGATCGAGGCGGCTGCCGAGCCGCTGCTGTCATAGAGCAAGTCGTAGGCCGACATCGCCGCGTTGCGCACGCGCTCGGCATTGGCCAGCACACGCTTCTCCGCCTCCAGGCGAGTATCTTCTTCAGGCTGGAGCCGCGCGTCCGTGATCTCCTTGCGCTGGAAGCTCCACAGGTCCAGCAGACGCAGACGGTCGTGCTCGTCGCGCTCCAGCTCGGCGATTCGCTGCCGCACCTGCCTCCAGCTTCCGAAGGCGTCGGCGACGGTCGAATCGTCGCATCCGGCGAAGCTGTCCAGCAACGCCAGCTGCGACGCGGCATCGAACGCCAGCACCGCCTCGTTCTGCGCGTGGATAACGGCCAACTGCGGCGCCAGCTGCTTCAGCACGGACACCGTGGCAGGCTGATTGTTGATGAAGACGCGTCCCTTGCCCCCGGCGCTGATCTCGCGCCGCAGGATCAGCACATCTTGTTCAGCATCGATCCCGTTTTCCCGAAGCACGGCATCGACCGCCGGGACCGCCGTCTCGAAGACCGCCGAGACCATTGCCTTTTCGCTTCCGTGGCGAACGGCATCGCTCGAGGCCTTGTCGCCCAGCAGCAGCGCGAGCGCGTCGATAAGGATGGATTTGCCGGCGCCCGTCTCCCCCGTCAGCAGGTTCAGTCCGGCGGCGAACTCCACGGCCACGTTGTCGATTACCGCATAGTTTTCGACCCGCAGTTCCAGGAGCACGGCGTATGTCCGAAGTGAGTTGTGCGCAGTGTACGTGAGCCACTAGCAACTGGCAACCAGCTGTCACCTGTTAGCTCCTGGCCGTTGGATTTCCCGGCGCGTACTCTCGCTGAGAGTGAACTTCTCTATTGTGCTGGATTTACCGCCGCTTTGTGCGCAGCCTCACTTACGTAATTCCTGCACCGGGTTTATCATCACCTGTTCGAAGCCAGGAGCCAATGGCTAAGAGCCAAGAGCCGCTTATGCCTGACCGCAAAATTCGCGTACTTGTTGCCAAACCCGGCCTCGACGGCCACGACCGCGGCGCGAAAGTCATCGCCCGCGCCCTGCGTGACGCCGGCATGGAAGTCATCTACACCGGCCTGCGCCAGACGCCGGAGATGGTGGTGAATGCGTCGCTGCAGGAGGACGTCGATGTGATCGGCCTCAGCATCCTCTCCGGCGCCCACAATGCCATCGTGCCGCGCGTCATGGAACTCCTCAAGCAGAACCATATGGACGACGTCCTGGTGCTGGTGGGCGGCATCATCCCCGACCAGGATGTCGAAAGCTTGAAGCAGGGGGGCGTCGCCGCAGTTTTTCAGCCGGGAACGCCGATGGATTCCATCATCGAGTTCATCAAGACCAACGTGAAGGGACGCAGTATGACGGCGGGGTAGCATTCGCCGGAGTTGTTGCAATTGCTGTTTGCACCATCTAAAGTTGAAGCACGATGAGCCGTCGCGTCATAATCGAGACGCCCTTCCCTAGTCTGGCGGAAACCGCTCGCGTACTTGGCGTATCGCCCGGCGAGGCAGAGCGCGTTCAGAGAATGGTGTCCAAGCACCACCGTGAAAAACGCGTACGCGCAAACCGAAAGCGAGCAGGACACGGTCCCTTATGGGACAACTCCTCTCGACCAACCGTGAGATATGCCCGCAAGGCGTCGAAGAAGCGCTGAACAATATTCCGTATTCCTGAATGTCCCTTATGACAGCGCGTTCGAGAACCTTTACCTGGCGTATATTGCCGGTTTGAGCGCCTTGGGCCTGATACCTCGAGCGACGCTGGAAATTCCGACGAGCCAACGCCGGCTGGAACGAATACTCAGGCTCATCAAGCAATGCGCTTACTCCATCCATGACCTCTCGCGCGTTCAGCTCGATGCGAAAGCGCCGCGTGTGCCCAGGTTCAATATGCCATTTGAATTGGGACTTGCGGTCGCCCAGGATGTCGGCGAAGGCGGAGAAAGTTGGTACGTCTGCGAAACCGTTCCTTATCGAATCGGCAAATCCCTAAGTGACCTGAACGGTACCGATGTTCGCATCCATGCAGGTACAGTCAACGGAGTGTTTGGCGCACTTTGCGACATCTTCGCACGAAAGACACGGCCCCCGTCGGTTCAGGAAATGTATCGGATCTATCTCGTGCTCCGGCGAAACCTGCCGAACATGATGAGGCAAGCTGGGGCCCGAGACCCCTATGGCGCACGAGTCTTTCGCGACCTTGTCCTTGCTGCCCGCGCCGAACAGCTTGCACTGTCAAGCAAGCGAGAAGCGTTAGGACGCGCTCAATAAGCGATTATGATTACCGATAAGGGGCGACTCGCAGTGTCTTTCTGTATCTTGCAAGTCGGTGCGGCTCGCGGGCGCCGCAGACAGGCAGAATAGAATGGCAACTGGTATGGCTCGCCCCGGCGGCCGTGCAAAAAATCTTCTCTTCGAGGCAGCCATGCGGCATCACGTCTTTGTTCTCGTTCTGCTCTGTTCCACGTTGTTCTGCGCAGCCCAAACCACGCACTCGGCGCCGGGCCCCTCGTCGGACGAGCCCAAGCAAGTGCCCAGCTTCGATCTCACCGCGATGGACAAGAGTGTCGATCCCTGCGTCGACTTCTACCAATACGCCTGCGGCAGCTGGATGAAGAACAATCCCATTCCGGCCGACAAGTCGCGCTGGGGCCGCTTCAACCAGCTCGATGAGCACAATCTCTACATCCTGCGCGACATTCTGGAGGAGGCAGCGCCGAAGCCGCCTCGGGCAGGAAGCGAGATCGGGCCTGGTATCAAGCCCGTTATCGAGACGAAGGTTGGCGACTACTACGCCTCCTGCATGGACGAGACGACCATCGAGAAGCGCGGCGCCGCGCCCCTGAAGCCCACCATGGACCAGATCGCGGCGATGAAGACCAAACAGGACCTGATCCGCCAGGTTGGCGCCTTGCACAGCGATGGCGTGCCGGCGCTGTTCAGCTTCGGCCAGATGCCCGACATGCACGACTCGCGCGAGACGGTAGCCAATCTCGATCAGGGCGGCCTCTCCCTGCCCGACCGCGACTACTACCTCAAAGACGACGCCAAGTCGGTCGAGACCCGCGCCAAGTACGTCGAGCACGTGCAGAAGATGTTCGAGCTGCTGGGCGACAAGCCCGAGACGGCCGCAGCCGAAGCCAAGACCGTGCTCGAAATCGAGACCGGCCTGGCCAAGGCAAGCATGGACCGCACCGCCCGCCGCGATCCCAAGAGCCGCGATCACACCATGCCGGTGAGCGAAATCGCCACCGCGGCCCCGAATTTCGAGCTCACCGAGTACTTTGCCGAGAGCAAGACGCCCAAGTTCAGCAGCGTGAATGTCGGCAATCCGGAGTTCTTCAAGGCAGTCAACCAGCAGATCGCCTCCACCCCGATAGACGACTGGAAGACCTACCTGCGCTGGCGGGTTGTCGACACCTACGCCGGCGCGCTGCCCAAGGCCTTCGTCGATGAAGACTTCAATTTCTTCGGCGCCT
>DASRGM010000058.1:0-47986 GCA_035651035.1 Terriglobales bacterium | reverse complement strand
CACCTCGGTGGTGGGTCAGTTTGGAAATTGTAGCGGTGGAAGAGCCGCTGGCTGAGACGCTGCCCGAATTCGTGACCGCGGCGCCGACTGAGGAGCAGGGTTGGCGTCGGGCGGTGACGATTCGCATGTTGCTGGCGCACTCCAGCGGGCTGCCCGCCTATGAAAAGCTGTTCCAGCGCGCCGCCAGCAGGGAAGGGCTGATCGGCGCAGCGCTCGCCACCCCGTTGCACGCCGCTCCCGGAACCCGCGCCGACTACAGCGACATTGGCTTCATCCTGCTGGGAGAGGTTTTGGCGAAAAAAGCCGGCGTGCCACTAGATGTCCTCGCAAGCCGCGAGGTTTTTGGGCCTCTGGGGATGACCCGCACCAGCTTCAATCCTCAGCCCGCGCTGGCGGGGGAAATTCCTCCCACGGAGGATGACGTATCGTTTCGCGGACGAGTCATTCAGGGCGAGGTGAACGACGAGAACGCGTGGGCAATGTGCGGCGTCGCAGGCCATGCCGGCCTCTTCGCACCGTCGACCGACATCGCTCGATTCGCCGAGTGCATGTTGCGCGGGGGCGCTCCCATTCTGCGTGAAGAGACCGTCAAGCTTTTCACGCGCCGCGAATCGACGCCTGCCGGCACCACGCGCGCTCTGGGCTGGGACACGCCGTCGCGACCGGAATCCTCGTCCGGCAGGTTTTTTTCGCCGGAGTCGTTTGGCCATCTGGGATTTACCGGAACGTCGCTGTGGATCGATCCCGAGCGGCGGCTGTCGGTCATGCTGCTGACCAATCGCACCTGGCCGGACCGCGCCTGCCAGGACATTCGCGAAGTTCGGCCGCGAGTGCATGATGCGATCGTGGAAGCGCTGTAGCGAGGGAGTCACCTGGAGCATTACTTGAAGAGCCGGGGTTCACTCCGGCGAAACCACGGGCAATGACGGCGGCTTCACAGTTTACTGAAGAACCCGGAAAGGCAGCTTCCTCGCGAGCTAAAGCTCGCTCGGAAGGACGAGGTTAAACGGCTTAGACGCTGGCCTGAAGGCCAGCTCTACCCGAGCGGCTCGTCATATCGAGTTTTCAGCAAACTGTTAAGTCGTGGCAACCGGGAGTAAAGCCCTTGTCCTATCGTCTTTCGGCGGGGCTGCAGCGCGCTTCCGCCGCCCAGATTTCAAACTGATCACTACCACTACTGTTGTGTGATTTCTCGCCGCGCGCCGCTCAGGTACAATTTAGCGGTTTGCGGAGTGGCGTTCGAGGCTGCATGTTGCTCGGCGCTGCTCACATCCTGCCCAGGAGCACGCTACTGAACGCTGCCTTCAGCTTGTTTGCCGGCGCGCTGGCCGAACCGCACGGTTTCAGGCATTATTTCCGGTCGCACTTTCTCGACCAGACTTTTCGCGGCCTGTACCACGCCAATGCGTTCGACATGATGCTCCTCATCCCGTACTTTGTAGTGCTTATCCTGCTGGCGTTTTACGGGATGCACCGCTATCAGCTGGTCTACCTGTATTACAAGCACCGCAAGAACAAGGTCACCGGGCCCGAGTCGCACTTTGCGGAGCTGCCGCTGGTAACCATACAGCTGCCCATCTTCAACGAGCAGTACGTGATCGACCGGCTGGTTGATTGCGTGTGCAAGATCGAGTATCCGCCCGAGAAGCTGCAAATCCAGGTGCTGGACGATTCGACCGATGAGACGGTGGAAGTGGCGCGCGGGGTGGTGGAGCGTTACGCGGCGCTGGGCCATAACATCGTTTATCTTCACCGGACCAACCGCGAAGGCTTCAAGGCCGGGGCGCTCGATGCCGGACTGAAGAGCGCGACCGGCGAGTTCGTCGCCATCTTCGATGCCGATTTTTGTCCTTCATCCGACTGGCTGATGAAGGTAATCCATCACTTCGCCGATCCGGCGATCGGCATGGTGCAGACGCGCTGGGCACACCTGAACCGCAGCTACTCGTTTTTGACCGAGGTGGAGGCCATCCTGCTCGACGGGCACTTCGTGCTGGAACATGGCGGCCGCTCGCGCGCCGGCGTCTTCTTCAACTTCAACGGCACGGCGGGAATTTGGAGACGCAAGGCGATCGACGACGCCGGCGGCTGGGAGCACGATACGCTCACCGAAGATACCGATCTCAGCTATCGCTCGCAGCTGGCGGGCTGGAAATTTCGCTACCTGCAGGACGTGGAGTGTCCGGCGGAGCTGCCCATCGAGATGACGGCGTTCAAGACGCAGCAGGCGCGCTGGGCGAAGGGGTTGATCCAGTGCGCCAAGAAAGATCTGCCCAAGGTGTTGGGCGCCCCAGTATCGCGCCGCGAGAAGATTGAAGCGTGGTATCACCTGACGGCGAACATCAGCTATCCCCTGATGATTGTGCTCTCGACGCTGCTGCTGCCGGCCATGGTGATCCGCTTTTACCAGGGATGGTTCCAGATGCTGTACATCGACATCCCGCTGTTTCTGGCGTCGACGTTCTCCATCTCCAGCTTCTACCTGGTTTCGCAGAGGGAGATATTTCCGCGCACCTGGTATCGCACGTTCATGTTCTTGCCGGCGCTGATGGCGCTGGGCATCGGGTTGACTTTGACCAACAGCAAAGCGGTGCTGGAGGCGCTGGCGGGCAAGCAGACGGCGTTTGCGCGCACGCCGAAGTACCGCGTGGTGGACAAGAAAGACAGAGCGGTGGCGAAGAAGTATCGCAAGCGTCTGGGGTGGGTGCCGTGGATTGAGCTGCTGGTGGGAAGCTACTTCGCCGTGACCGTGTGGTACGCCATCGCCAACGAGAACTATATTACCGTGCCTTTCCTGGTGCTGTTCGTGTTCGGCTATTGGTATACGGGCTTGATGTCGCTGCTGCAGGGCCGCTTCGACAGCCTGATGCGCGAGCGCGGCGAAGAGCGCAGCCCGAAGCCGTTTCCGGTGGGGGTGTAGGGCAGAGCGACGGTTTAGCGTCGCGTAACGCCGGTCCCTATTTTCTGAGAGCCTGCTTAGCGGGCGACACTCTGCCGTCGGCTGAAGCCGACCTAACAGAAGCCAAAAGGCGCGCTTTAGACGCTGGTCTAAAGGCCAGCTCTACCCGAACGGTTCGTCCACAAAGTTTTTCAGCAAGCCGTGAAGCCGGCTCACGACCGTTGCGTCACCCGACTACTGAGTGACCTTAATCGTGAGGGCGTGGGCGGCCGATTCGTCATGCGTGCGATCGCCGGAGTATGCCGCAGCGATGGTATGGTGACCGGAGTCCATGAAGGATGTCTTCAACTCGGCGCGGCCATCGGCGATGGGAATGGGGCTGCCGTCATCCAGACCATCCACAATGAACTGAATCGTGCCGCTTGCGGCCCGGGGTGTCACTGTGGCCATGACGGTAAACTCCGCTCCGGCGTCGAGCACCTGCCGCCGCGTGCTGAGCGTGGTTGTCGTCCGCGTTGCCGGGGGCAGCACCTGGATGGATCCCATCATCCCCATATCTTCGTGTTTGAGAATATGGCAGTGGTAGAGAAACGTCCCGACCGTGTTGGGGTCGCTGAAATCCATGCGTAACTTCACGCTGGGGTAGGGGCCCTCTCCCTTCCAGTAAGGCACATCGATGGTGTCGCGTTCGGTGGGATCGTTAACCGGCTGGCCGTCGATGGCTTGCACCCTGAAGTGGATCTGATGGATGTGGAAGACGTGGTCCTCGGGCGAGCGGTTCTCGATGGTCCAGTCCTCGATATCGCCCTGGTGGAGGATGATGTTGGGCGGAGATCCCATGCTATAGGGCTCCGGCGTTTGTCCCACCACGGTGATGAAGTACAAGACAAAAGCGTCGGGGTCCTGGGAATTAGACGAGCGCTGCGAAAAAAACAGGCGACGGTTGACGACCCGCAGAGGCTCGGCAACCGGCTTTGCCTGCGAGGCGGGGGCCAGGCGCTGTTTGCGCGCTTCCGCGGGAGGATCGTCGGCGGCCGGTGAAGTCTCAACCTTGGCGATGGTGCGCTCGGTATCGTTATCGCCTTGCGGCCCGGTATCCCACGCTTGCGTAATGAGCTCGGCAGGCTCTCCGGCCGCAGGAGCGGTGACGACAAACTCAGCCCGTGCCCCTGGAGGAAGCAGAACGCTGGCCGGCTTCGAGCGGCCGGCAAGCTTTGGACGATCGACCGGTACGCCGTCGATGGCGACGAGGTCAACGGGTTGCGCGACTCGTCCGGCGAGCAGCTGCAGGTTGAAGATGATGTCGGCGCCCGCGTTCAGCACGCGCCAGAATTCTTTCTCGCCGGGCTTCATCTTGATGACCGCGGGCTGACCGTGCGAGTAGATTACGGGAACGAAATTCGCCGAGATGTCCCAGGCCGGCACCGCAGGACTCGGCATCTCCGGCCCCATGCGTTGCTGGTCGCGTAACACCAGGACGCGCTCCGGCATCGCCGCGAGCGCCGGATTGCCTGCCGCCAGGCCTTCCACAATCAGCACTCCCGACGCTCCGCCTTGCACCTGCCGTTCGCTGTATCCGTGGGGATGCGGATGGTACCAGTACATTCCCGGCGGTTCGTCGGCGGGGATGGTGACGCGATAATCGAATTCCGTTCCCGCTGGCACGGCGGTGTGGATCACCTCATCCTGATGGCACACGGGAGGAATGGTCATGCCGTGGAAGTGCAGGTTGGTGATGGAGGGATCCATGCTGGTGGCATCGCAATCCGGATCGGTCGAGGCGGGCTGCGTGTCGTGATGGGGAGGGCGATAGCCCTGCCACTCCGGCAGATCGTTATGCAGGTGGAGGATGAGGCGATCGCCCTGGCGTACGCGCAGAGTAGGCGATTCCATGCCGTCGTCCGTGATGTAGCAATATCGCGGCGGCCCTTCGTTGACCATGGTCTGCTGATAGCGGACATGCAGACTCACCTCGAGTACGCCATTCTGGCTGCGCAACTCCGGAGGGTTCTCGACAGTCGCGCCGGCCAAGGGACGGGGACATGCCTGGTTCTCGCTTTGCGCGTAAGCGCCGCCGACTGCCAACAATACGGCAAGCAGCGCACAGGCAGAACGAAAACCGCTGCGACTTCCAGATGCAGATCGCCGGGAGTAAGAGCCGATGGGGTGCTCAGGGACAGGAGATTCGGAGATACTGCGCTTCATTGCTCGACTGCCCCGGGCCGCAAGCCTGTAGGAAGAGCTCGATTAAGACAAAGGCCAGAGAGTGAACTTCTCTGGCCAGTTTACATCGTTGCCGAATGGCCGGGTAGCCGCAGCTCAGCGCTGATTGTCCTGGTCACTCGTCGTGACCGTAAAGTTCTCCTGCGACGAGAAGTAGTAGCCCGTGGTATCCCAGGCCCGGATCACCAGGTTGTAGTTTCCGGGAGCGAGCCCGACCATGGCGTTCATGATCGCGTCCGGACTCTCCGCAATGATCTGGCTATTGGCGTACGCGACCATGCCGGTGATGGGATGCTCGTTGTCGCGCGCGGCGGCGGTGAACTGGATCGGCGAATGCACGCTACCGTTGGCATTGGGCGAGCAGATGGCGACCATCTTGTCCTGCGAGGGGGTGCATTGCGGCGTGCCGGCGAAGAATTCCGCCATCGGCGTTGACGTGGCGCCGTCGCCGGGGCAGCTGTTGAGGCCAAGCAGGTCGCAAATCATGCGCAGCTCGCTGCCCTGCTTGTAGACCGTGTCCGATTCATAAGCGCGATTAACCTGCGGTCCGATCACCACGTGCCAGATATGGCCGCCGCAGTTGTTGCGGTCAGGATAGCCGCCACAGGTGTTGTCGCCGCTCAATTCGCCCTCGTCGAAGGTGATCATCAGCACGCCATCGCCGCCGGGTTGGAAGGGGGCCGACGCCAGCAGTTGGGGAACGAAGGTTTGCAGGTAAGCGTCGGCGGCGGCTAGCGCCTGTTGGTCGTTGGTGCCGTTGTGCGCATCGTGGTCGAGGTCGGGTGAAATCCAGGTGAAGTTCGCAAACCGGTTGTTCGCAATGTCGTTCAGCAGGTAGGGATCGAGGGGATAAAGGTTTCGCTGCTGCGGGACGATGTAGTCGACATCACTGTAAAAGGCGAATGGATTGTGGCGGCGCACGTATTCGCCATACTGATATCCCAGGTAGCCGATATTCGGCATGGTCTGGAAGTAGCCGCGCCACGTGATGCCTTGCGAGGCGAAGTGGCGCACGAGGTTATCGATGGTGATGGTCCGCGTGCAGCCATCACCACTGCACAGGCCGTTATCGCCCGAGCCGTTGAAAGGGTTCATGCCGGAGGTCAGCTCTCCGTAAGCCAGCCAGGAGCCGTGCGAGTCGGAGTACACCTGCATGCCCTGGCTGTACTGGACAGCAAGCGATTTGAGATAGGGCATGTATTCGGAGGCGACGCCGATGCTGCGGTTCTCCTCCATCACGACAAACACATGACGCGAACGATACTGGCTTGCCAGCAACTGCGCGTCAGTTCCGTTGAGGTTGCTTTGATCGGCTCCGGAGCCGGGAGCGTCTTGCGCGATGACGAAGGTGACAGCGAAGCAGCAGAGAGCGACAGCCAGAAACAAGCGATGACGAGACACCATAGAAACAATCCCTCCCAAGTTGGGCACAAATTTCTCTCTTTGAACGGCAACTGCTCAGGCGCATGGACTAATCTGCGCCGTACTGGGATTGCGGGCCTGGCGGACACCACAACCCCACCGCCGCCGGTTGGCGACGAGTCGGAGAGGGTCGCGCTTTCGCTGTTCGGTCTCGCGGACGACAGCCTTCAGCGCTGGTACTGCGACTGGTTGATGGGGAGAGTAGCGGGCCCTAGTTCTTTTGTATAGCCGCAATTAACCCTAAGAGGCCCCCGGAATTTACTTAAAAGTGGTGCCCGCGAGGCTGTACGCGCAGTGTTGCGGCAGGAATCGAACACCGTCTCGGCTTCTGTTATCCTAAGTCTCTGTGGTAATCAAAGTTTTTTTTGCGGTGCTGGTGCTAAGCACCGCAGCGGTAGTTGCCGTCATACTGGCCCTGCATTTCAAGGTCAAGCGGCATCTTCTGGAACCGACAATGGCGGCCCCGGACAGCGAGGCCGCTGTCCCGGTAGCTGTGGCTCAGGACGCCGGACCAGCGAGTGTCGCAGGACAAAGTTCTACGCCGTCATAGCTGTACGCGAGGTTAGTTATGTCCAAAGCCATTTCTATTCCGAGCAGCGCCTCCGGGCAGGCAAACAGCCTGCTCAAACAGTCAGCTATCGTCATTTGCGCCAGCGCGGTCATTGCGGTTTGCGCGCGGCTGGTCGTGCCCCTGCCGTTTACTCCCGTTCCGCTGACTCTTGCCAACTTCGGCGTGCTGCTGGTCGGACTTGCTCTCGGCAGCCGGCGGGGATTTGCCGCCGCGGCCGTGTACCTGGGCTGGGGGGCAATCGGGTTGCCGGTGTTCGCGAGCTCGGGGCCCGGCGGCATCGCGCAGATGCTCGGGCCTACGGGCGGATATCTGTGGGCGTATCCGGTGGTGGCGTTCGTTGCGGGCTGGATTGCGGAGCGCGGCGTGGCCGGCTTCGCGCGGAACTTGTTCGCGTCGGCCATTGGCGAGCTGGTCTTGTTCGCCTCAGGCATCAGCTGGCTGGCCATCGTGACGCACAGCTGGCGGCAGGCGGCGTTCTTCGGGCTGTATCCGTTCGTGTTCGCCGAAGTTTCCAAGGCTATGGTCGCGGCTGCGTTGGCGCTTCGTCTGCACCGGAAGTTCTAAGCGCGTCGCGGCCGTTCGTTTAGCAACCGTAGTGTCCCAGTCGAGTGCGAGCCACCGTCGTCTATGACCCGTAGTGCCAAGGACCGCGATCGCGAGATCACCGTCGCCCACAGCCCCGATTCCGACGATGCCTTCATGTTTTATGGCATGGCGACGAACAAGATTCGCGTGCCAGGCGTGAAGTTTACCCACGCGCTTTGCGATATCGAGACGCTCAACCGCAAGGCGCTGGAAGGCTTCTACGACATCACCGCCATCTCGTTTCACGCCTATCCCTACATTCAGGACGCCTACACCCTGATGCCCAGCGGCGGCAGCGTAGGCGAGGGTTACGGGCCCATGATCGTCGCCTCGCGCAACATTGCGCCGGAGGAGATTGGCCGGTACCGCATCGCCGTTCCGGGCACCATGACCACGGCATACCTCGTTCTGAAGCTGTTTGCCCCCGAAATCGCCACCGAGGTCGTGCCCTTCGACGAGATCATCCCGCGCGTGCTTGAGGGCAAGTATGAAGCAGGGCTCATCATCCATGAAGGCCAGCTAACGTTCAACAAGTCGGGGCTGCATAAGGTGCTCGATATGGGCAAGTGGTGGCGCGAGCAGACCGGACTCCCGCTGCCGCTTGGCGGCAATGCGATCCGCCGCGAACTGGGTCCGGAGCTGATGGCTGCGTGCTGCACGGCCCTGCGCGACAGTATCCGCTACGCGCTCGACAATCGCGAGGAGGCCCTGCAATACGCAATGCAGTTCGCCCGCGATCTGGATCCGCAGATGGCCGACAAGTTTGTCGGCATGTACGTGAATGAGCGTACGCTCGACTACGGCAAGGACGGCCGCGAGGCGATCGCGCGACTGCTCGAGATGGGCCATGCCGCGGGCATCATCCCGCACCAGCCGGCGGTCAGCTTTGTCGGCGACATCGCGGCCGTTCCTGCGAGCTAGCCATGACCCTGGAAACCTTCCGCCAATCGCTACATCGTGAGGAGCCTCCCCGGCAACTCAGCCTGGCGCTCACCGGCCTGTGGTGGGACGCCAAGGGCGACTGGAAGCAGGCGCACGATGTCGTCGGTCAGGATGAAGGGCCGGCGGCGGCCTGGGTCCATGCCTACCTGCACCGCAAAGAAGGCGACCTGGCCAACTCGCGATACTGGTACAAGCGCGCATGCAAGGAGCCGGCGACGGCTTCGCTGGACGCTGAGTGGCAGGAAGTGACAGAAGCATTGCTGGCGGAGAGCGACGCGTCGCTGTAGCGGACTGCTGACAAGCCACTATCGGGTAGTGCGGCGCTTCAGCGCCGCGTTACGCCACTCCTTTTCGTGAGAGCCCGCTTTAGCGGGCGACACTCTGCCGTCGGCTGAAAGCTGACTCAAAGAAACCACAAAGCGCGCTTGGACGCTGGCCTGAAGGCCCGCTCTACCCGAACGGCTGGTCGCGGCGAGTCCCGTAGGGTGGGGTACTACCCAAACAGCTCGTCGCGCCGAGTGTTTCAGCAAAGTGTTCCACGGGAATAGCGGTGTCGCCGGCTGAAGCCGGCTCAGGGACGAGTAATGGCGCGCTTGCGGCACGTATAAAGACGTGCCCTGATACAAAGCACCGCTGTACATGCGATTAACTCACGCATGGCTGCACACGAACAACGCACGCATAGCTATACATGCGATTAACACACGCATAGCTGCACATGCGATCAACACACGCGCATACGTGCAATCGGGTAGTGTCCTAAATTTGCGTTGATAGACTGAACCTCTCCGTCGGAGAAAGTGACGCGCACTCTTTGGCCCGTATGAGCGCGAAGGAAAGCTTTGGCCTGTTGAGGCGTCATTTAGGGCACGACCTGCAATCGACAAATTGTCGGCGGCTTTGTGAAGGCTACTGCAGGCCGAAGCCGGCGATGCCGTTACGCGATTCGGCTACTGGTAGTCCACATCGGACGCCAGATCGTCGAAGCGCGTGAACTGCTTGAGAAACGCCAGTTCAATGTCGCCGGTTGGCCCGTTGCGCTGCTTGGCAACGATGATCTTGGCCCGGCCTTCCACGTCGGGATTGTCCTTGTCGTAGACCTCGGCGCGATAGATGAACGCCACCACGTCGGCATCCTGCTCGATCGATCCCGACTCGCGCAGGTCCGATAGCTGCGGGCGCGCCTTTTCGTTGCCGCTGCGGCTCTCTGGAGCGCGGCTAAGCTGCGACAGCGCCACCACCGGAACGCGCAGCTCCTTGGCCAGCGCCTTGAGCCCGCGCGAAATCGCGGAGACTTCCTGGGTGCGGTTTTCGAAGCGCTTGCCGCCGATCGGGACTGCCGACATGAGTTGCAGGTAATCGACAATCACCAAGTCGAGGCGCTTCTCCTGCTGCTTGAGTCGCCGGGCTTTGGCGCGCATCTCGCTAACCGAGATGCCCGGCGTGTCGTCGATCCAGAGGTGCGTCTCGCTGAGCTCCTCCAGCGCGCGGGTAAGCTTGCCGATCTCTTCTCTGCCGAGGAAGCCTTTGCGCAGCTTCTGCGAGTCCACTCTGGCGCGGGAGGCGAGCATGCGCAGCAGCAACGCTTCTTTGGACATTTCCAGGGAGAAGACGCCGACGACTTTGGCCTCGAGCACGGCCGCATTTTCGGCGATGTTCATGGCGAATGCCGTCTTGCCCATCGAGGGGCGCGCCGCGATGATGATCAAGTCCGACGGCTGGAAGCCGCTGGTCATGCGGTCGAGTTCTTTGTAATGAGTGGCGAGCCCGGTGACCTCCTGAGCGCGTTTGTAGAGCTCGTCGAGCGATCCGAAGGAGCCGCTGATGATGGCGGGAATGTCGAGGAAGCCCTGGCCGATGCGGTTTTCCGAGAGCTGAAAGATGGCTTGCTCGGCGCGGCTGAGCACCTCGTCGGCTTCGTCGGTGTGCTCGATGGCTTCGGCGATCGCGTTCTGCGCGACATTGATCAGGCCGCGCAGCAGCGCCTTGTTGCGGACGATGCGGACGTAGTGCTCGATAGAGGGCCGCTCGGGGACGCCGTCGATGAGCGAAGAAAGATAGGCGACCCCGCCGATGGCCTCGACCTCCTTGCGGCGATCCAGTTCCTCGACCAGGGTGATCATGTCGACCGGGCGGCCGGTCTCCTGCAGGTCGCGCATGCGCGACCAGATGCGGCGATGGCCGTCGAGCGAGAAGTCGTCGGCGGTCAGATGCTCGGCCGCCTGATCGTAAAGCGAGTTGTCGAGCAGGATGCCGCCGAGGATGGAGCGTTCGGCTTCCAGGCTGACGGGCAGTCCGCGTTCTAGGCTGTAGTCGGTGGTGGCCATGAGATAGTTTCAATCAATCTAAATCTGGAGGAAGTGGGGGAGGAGGTCCGGTTAATGCAATCACCCGAGTGACCAGGTAGATTCTTGAGAAAAAGCTGTGGGAATGAGGGTCGTAAATTTAACCATGTACCAAATCCGATTCCCTTCGAAAAGCTGTGCGCGGCTGTGCAAGACGGGTCCGCAGTTTGATCGACGGCTGATCGCTTGCCGTGGATAATGGTATAACGCAGTTCTCCCTCTCACGCCTATGAAAGAAATGCTGGAATTCGTGCTGCACTACGGGTACGCCCTGCTGTTCCTGTGGGTGCTGATCGAGCAGAGCGGTCTGCCGATTCCGGCAACGCCGCTGCTGCTGGCGGCGGGTGCGCTCGCCGGACAGGGCCGCATGAGTCTGGCCGTGGTGGTGATGCTGACGGCGGCCGGATGCGTAGGCGCAGACATCTTCTGGTATCACATCGGCAAGCGCCGCGGCGCCGTGGTGCTGAATATGCTGTGCCGCATCGCCATGGAGCCCGACTCCTGCGTGCGGCGCACCGAGCACACCTTCAGCAAATACGGTGCGCGAACCCTGCTGATCTGCAAGTTTGTTCCCGGCCTGAATACTGCCGCGCCGGCGCTGGCGGGGATGGTGAGCGAGCCCTATGGGCGCTTCTTCCTGTTCGACATCATCGGGGCGCTGTTGTGGACCGTTACCTACACGCTGCTGGGATTTATATTCAGCAAACAGCTGGACCGCATCGCTCAGGGCACGCACCTGCTGGGCGGCGGATTGCTGGTGCTGTTCGCGACCGGCGTGGTCGCCTACGTTCTGTATCGCTGGTATGACCGGGAGCGCTTTCTGCGCCAGGTGAAAGGCGATCGCATCACCCCCGACGAGCTGAAGCACGAGCTGGAAGCGGGGATGCGCCCGGTCATCATCGACCTGCGTCATCCGCTGGATGTGCTCACCGACCCGCGCACTTTGCCCGGCGCTCTGCAAATCTCGCCCGAAGACCTGGAGACGCGGCACACCGAGATCACGCGCGACGGCGATATCGTGCTGTTCTGTACCTGACCGAACGAAGCGACCAGCGCCCGGGTGGCGCTGAAACTTCGCAAACACGGCATTCGCCATGTGCGTCCTCTGCTGGGCGGCTTCCACGAATGGAAGAAGCTGGGATTTCCGCTGGTGGCGATCGCCGAGGGCGAATCCCTGGGTCCCGGCAATTCAATGGCGGCGGAGCGGCCGGTGTGAGAAGCAGTCGGCACTCTGCATTCAGCATTTAGCGCTTGGCAGCGCTGCAGTGTGACGGCCGAGTGCCGACAGCCTGTTGTCGCTCGCGTGCTACCATCGAACCCATCTAGCGCCTAGGTCGAAAGCATTGCGGATACTGTTCGTCGGAGACATCTTCGGCCGTCCCGGCCGCACCATCGTTCATGAGCGGCTCCCCGAGTTGCAGCGGGAATACGCCGCCGATCTGACCATCGCTAACGGCGAGAACGCCGCCGGCGGTTTTGGCATCACCCCGCAAATTGCCGAGGAGTTGTTCGAGCTGGGGATCGACGTCATTACCACTGGCAACCACGTTTGGGACAAGCGCGAGATTATCGACTACATGAATTCGGCGAACGGGAACGAAAATTCGCTGGCGAGACGCGTGCTGCGTCCGGCGAACTATCCTGCGGGCACGCCCGGTTTCGGCTGGTATCAGGGACGTACGCGCGGCGGGGTGGCGTACGCCGTGATCAACCTGCAGGGACGGATTTTCATGACCAGCAATGACGATCCGTTTCGGGTTGCCGACGAGCTGCTACGGAAAATCACGGCAAAGGTGATCCTGGTGGACTTTCACGCCGAAGCCACGTCGGAGAAGGTTTCGTTGGGCTGGCATCTTGAAGGCCGGGTGACGGCCGTCCTCGGCACACACACGCATGTGCCCACAGCTGACGAGCAGGTGCTAGCCGGCGGCACCGCGGTGCAGACCGATGTTGGCATGACCGGGCCGTACAACGGCGTCATCGGAGTGCAGAAGGAGCTGATCCTGCAGCGCTTCCTCACCAACATGCCGTCGCGCTTCGAACCGGCGACCGACGACGTGCGTTTGTGCGCAGCCCTGATCGACTGCAATGCGGAGACGGGCCGCGCGACCGGCGTGCAGCGAATTATGCTGAAGGAGGAGGGACCCGACCGCTAGCCGCTAATCGCTAGTCGCTCTCTTATGCCTTCCGACGAATTCTGGATGGAGGAGGCCCTGCGCGAGGCGCAGCGGGCCCTGGCGCTCGGCGAGGTGCCGGTGGGAGCGGTTGTAGTGCGCCACGGACGCATCATCGCACGCGGATGCAATCGTCCGATCAGCGGCAATGATCCTACCGCGCACGCCGAAATCGTTGCCATACGCGAGGCTGCGCTGGCTCTGGATAACTATCGGCTTCTCGATTGCGATCTCTACGTCACCATTGAGCCGTGCGCAATGTGCTCCGGTGCGATCACTCACGCGCGCATCCGGCGCCTGGTCTACGGTGCCGACGATCCTAAGGCGGGGGCCGTGCATTCGATCATCCAAGTGCTGAATCATCCCCAGCTGAACCATCAGGTCGAGGTGACCTCGGGCATTCTGGCGGCGCGGTCGATGGATCTGCTGCAAAGTTTCTTTCGCGAGCGGCGGAGCTGAGCCATAGTGTCGTGCGGCTCAATTCAAACGGATCTGCTACTCAGATGCTCCGCAACCTGGGATTCGCCCGGCCGCCTTTGCTAAACTAAGAAGGCTGGCAACTTCGGCCGGCGGCGACTACATGCGGCGAGGTGCGTGAGCGGTTGAAACGAGCCGCCTCGAAAGTTGAGGCGCCTTGCGGGCGTCGGAGCCCGCAGCCGAAATCCTGAGCGAGTCCGTGGTGCGGACGAGTCGAAGGACCGAGCGCAGTTGTCTACAATCCGAGGGTCGTTGATGCGGAGAGGTGCGTGAGCGGTTGAAACGAGCCGCCTCGAAAGCGGCCATACCTTGACGGGTATCGGGGGTTCGAATCCCTCCCTCTCCGCCAGTTCTTCCGGCCAAGCAAGTCACCTGCAGCGCTGATATAACGCAAGCTTCTCAAAGGCGGGGAAGATGTC
Organism: Terriglobales bacterium; assembly: GCA_035651035.1. Classification (GTDB taxonomy): domain Bacteria; phylum Acidobacteriota; class Terriglobia; order Terriglobales; family Acidobacteriaceae; genus Bog-257. The sequence continues at coordinate 33,929 of DASRGM010000058.1, read as the reverse complement.
GAGCTGGCCTCAAAATCCTACGCTGTATGAGATCAACACCTGGGTCTGGCTGGGTGAGCTGACCGCCAGGTACGGAAAGCCCATCGACCTGGGTTCCGTGCCCGCCGCCGAGTGGGACGCCATCGCATCGTTCGGCTTCGACGCTGTCTGGCTGATGGGCGTCTGGATGCGCAGTCCCGCCGGAATCGCCATTGCCAATCGCAATCCGAACCTGCTTGCCGACTTTCATCGCGCGCTGCCGGATTTTCGTTCCGACGACAATGTTGGCTCTCCCTATTGCATTCGGCAGTACGCGGTTGACGCGCACCTGGGCGGCCGCAGTGGCCTCGCGCGGGCGCGTGCCGAGCTGGCGCGGCGCGGCGTGCGATTGCTGCTGGATTTTGTACCCAATCATGTCGCCCCCGACCATCCCTGGGTCCTCGCACATCCCGAGTACTTTATTCAGGGCAGCGCGGACGAAGCCAGCAACGATCCCGGCTCCTACAATGTGGCAAACGGTCGCGTACTGGCCTGCGGCAAAGACCCGTATTTCCCAGCTTGGCCTGACGTGGTGCAGTTGAACGCCTTCAATGGCGGTCTGCGACGCGCCGTGGTTGAGACCCTCACCGATATCGCCGGGCAGTGCGACGGCGTCCGTTGCGACATGGCCATGCTGCTGTTGAACGCGGTGTTCGCGCGGACCTGGGGCGCCCGCGCAGGGGGGTCCCCTGCGACGGAATATTGGAGCGACGTCATCCCCGCTATCAAGCGGGCGTCTCCCGGCTTTCTCTTTATTGCCGAAGCCTATTGGGACCTGGAATGGGAGCTGCAGCAGAAGGGCTTCGACTTCTGTTACGACAAACGGCTTTACGATCGCCTGGAGAGCGACGCCGCGGAGAGCGTGCGCCTGCATTTGTGCGCCGATCCGGCATATCAGAAGAAACTTCTGCGATTTCTCGAGAACCATGACGAGCCCCGCGCCGCAGCCGCGTTTTCCGACGCAAAAGAGCGCGCGGCGGCGGTGGCGATCTCGACCCAGATGGGCGCCAGGATGTTCCATGAAGGACAGTTCGAGGGCCGCAAGGTGCGGTTGCCGGTCTTCCTCGGCCGGCGTCCGCAGGAATCGGTCGATGCCGGACTGCTGGAGTTTTATGGGAAGCTGCTGGCGGCCATCAATCGTCCGGTGTTCCGCGATGGCGACTGGCGGCTTTGCGAGCGGACGGGTTGGCCCGACAATTCGAGCTGCGAGAATCTGGTCGCCTGGAGTTGGTCGCACAAGGACGAGGTCTACCTCATCGTGGTGAACCTCAGCGATCGCGCCGCTCAAGGCAACATACAAGTGCCGTGGAACGCTCTACGCGGAAAACAGTGGCGGCTGACGGACTCGCTGTCGGGCGCGATCTATGAGCGAGGCGGCGACGAGATGCTGTCGCCGGGACTTTATGTCGACGTGCCGGCGTGGAACTATCACTTTCTCCGCTTCGCTGCCGCAGCCGGGGCCAACAAAGGTGCGGCTGTTTCCGCCTCCTGAATTAAACCTGACAAACATCGATCCAGGCAGGGAAGGGCATTGCGCCACGCCTCGGATTGGCGGGCTGCCCTGGCTCTCGTATCCTTGTCACAGGGCCGTGTGCGCACCGGCAGCTTATAATCGAAATGTGAGTGATTCCCTGGTCAAGAAGGTCGCTGAAGCCAATTTTCCCACTCGATGGGGACGCTTCCGCATCCATGGTTTTGAAGCACAGTGTGCGGATGCCCGAACGGCGCAGTCGGAGAAGCAAAACGGCAACGGCTGCGATGGCCGGGCCTGCGCCGAGAAGGAGGATGCGGTAGCGCTGGTGATGGGCGACATTCATTCCCGCCCGCCGTTGGTGCGCATCCACTCGCAGTGTCTTACCGGCGATGTATTCGGCTCGATGCGCTGCGATTGCCGGCAACAGCTCGAGCTGGCATTGTCCATGATCACCGCCGCGGGCGCCGGCATCCTCATTTATGAGCAGCAGGAAGGCCGGGGCATCGGCTTGATGGCCAAACTGCAGGCCTACGAGCTGCAGGACCGCGGGCTGGACACGGTCGAGGCGAACGTCAAACTCGGATACGACAACGACTATCGCGAGTACAAGCTGCCTGCCGAGATGCTTCGCCAGCTGGGCGTGAAGCAGGTGCGCCTCATCTCCAACAACCCGGAGAAGGTTGCCGCCCTGGAGAAGGCCGGAATCGAAGTCGTCGAGCGCGTCTCCGCTGAAGTCGAGCCCTACGAACACTCCGAGAATTACCTGCGGACGAAGAAGGAAAAGATGGGGCACCTGTTCAGCGAACGCTAGCTTTTAATTCCTTCGCAAGCGACTTGGCATTTTTCACCGGCAGGTTGTGCAGTGCCGCGCTCGCCAGAACACGGTACACTTCGCGGATTCTCGGCAGCTTCTCCAGCTTCTCGAGATGCTTTCGCACCGTCGCCACGTCTCCCCGGACGATCGGTCCGCTAAACGCCGCCGCGGCATTCAGCGTCAGGTAATTTCGTATTGTCTGCTGGAGCAGGGGCGCGATTACTCCCTTAACGTCCTGTCCGCGAATGCCGGCCGCCAAGGCGACCTCTTCCATCGCGGCGATGAGCGCGACGACCATCGGCGAGGCGAAGCTGCCGAAGGCGTGATATAGAACTTTATTTTCTTTCCTGATTGCGAATGGCTTTCCGCCAAGTTCTTCAATAATGGCGCGCGCGGCGCGTGTAGCTGCGGGATCGCCCTCAAGCGCGAAGGCCACGCCGCTCATCTCCGGATGTTGGTGGCGAACAAAGGTCATCATCGGATGGACGGACGCAACGTGTGCCCCCTTGGCACGAAGCGGGGCAAGCGCATCGCTGGTAACTGCGCCGCTGGAATGGAGCACCACCTTACCTCGCCACTCGCCGCTCCTCGCCAGCACGTCGGCGACGCCGGTTATGGCGTCGTCCGGAACCGTGATCCAGACGAGATTGCCGGACAGCGGCTGCTTACCTGCTGCGATGAGCTGCGCGCCAATCCTTCGCGCCAGATTCCTCGCTTGGCGTGTGCTCTTACTGCCAGGACGAACCGCGATGGAGGCCACCGTGTGACCCGCGGCACGCAAGCTCAGCGCCAGGGCGCTGCCGAGATTTCCCGGGCCGACGATGCTGATGGTTGGCCGCCGCAATCTCGCTTTCGTGGGCACGGCGCGAGGATAGCAGATTCGTAGCAGGGCACGATCTCTAGTCGGCCGATGGTCTGGACCCAATACAAATCCAGAGTTGAGCAACGCCAGACTTGTCGCCGGAATGACTTATAGTGATGAAATGCCAAGCAAACGCTCTGCTAAAGCGTCAGCCTCAAAGAAATCGCGCGGGAAAAAAGCCCAGGTCCTCTCCTCCAAGCTCGTCTACGACGGCAAGGTCTTTCGCGTGACCTCCGACAAGGTGAAGGAGCCTACTGGCATTACGGCGCAGCGCGACCTCATCCGGCACTCCGGCTCGGTGGTGGTGCTGGCCATTGATGAGGACGGCGCGGAGCCGCGCGTGTTGCTGGAACGACAGTATCGCTATGCCGCGCAGGACTATCTCTGGGAGCTGCCTGCCGGCCGCATCGATCCCGGCGAGGCGGCGCTTGCGGGCGCAAAGCGCGAGCTGATCGAGGAGACCGGCTATCGCGCTCGCCGTTGGCAGCGCGCTTGTGTGTTTTACGCCAGCCCCGGATTCCTTGACGAGACGATGGCCATCTATCTGGCCCGTGGGCTGACCTCCGGCGATTCCACCCCGGAAGAAGATGAGTCGATCGAATGCCGGCTGGTGCCGCTCTCGCGATGTATCGAGATGATCTTTTCTGGCACCATCCGTGACGGCAAAACCATCGTCGGCGTACTCTGGCTCGCCCAGGCATTGCGCCGCGAGGAGTTGCGATAAGTATCGGGTTACGACCTTACTTTCGGGTTACGGTAAAAACGTGCTGAAAACCCGCCAAAAATGCGGGTCCCAGCTGTATACTCTCTTGACAACATGTGGCGGCAGGCGCATAGTGGATTTACGCAGTTCAAGCAGGCTCCAGCACTGTGCCATAGATTGTCGTGGGAATCTCCTTCCGAAGACTCTCCCTAAGCTGGGCCAGGACTCAACCTGATTGACGCAATTTAAGACCAGCGCCTTCGGGGTGGGGCGCTGTTGGGCTCTGCCCGGAGGAAGAAGAAGGTGAGATTGAAAGGTACCGTCAAGTGGTTCAATAACGCAAAAGGCTTTGGATTTATCGGCCGCGACGACGGCAACGCCGATGTATTCGTGCACTACAGCGCGATCAACTCGGATGGATACAAGAGTCTGCAGGAAGGCGACCAGGTCGAATTCGAGATCGTCGAGGGCCAGAAAGGCCCGCAGGCCGGCAACGTGGTCAGAATGCAGTAACTCGCAAGCTAAATTTTCTCGGACGCCCGGCTCAACCGCCGGGCTCTTTTTTTCCACCTTCGCTCTCGCCGCGAGGTTAGCCTTCGGCCGGCAGCAGCACCCCCACCGGCGTGCCCACACTCGCCGCCAGCTTCTCTGCTGCGGAGGCCTGTCTGGCGGCAATTTCCAAGTATCCCGAGCTGCCGATTATGGCGATGATCTCCGCGTCTCCACCCTCCGCGTAGGAGCGGCAGATCCGGGTAATCGTTTCTCCGGCGATCAGAATACTGATCTCCGGCGGATGGCTGGTGAACAGCGCCGGCGCATCCAGCTCGCCGATGTTGGTGATGAGATTACCGAACTTGTCGACCTTCAGCACTTCACCGCGCAGGCTGTTGCCGCTTAAATGCTCGACCTTGCGGAGAGGCAGGCGGACGTAATCGGACATTTGCGGACCGAACTCCGCCGGATCGACGCCTTTGCTCAGCCATCCGGCGACCGGAGCAAAGATATCGCGGCCATGAAAGGTCTGACTCACCGGATGCAGGAAGTAGCGCTCGGCAGTGACATGCCGCACCACGAACTTTTCTTCGCGTGCCTCCACCAGCGACAGCACGCCATTGTCCGGAGCGACGAACAGGTAATCGGCGGTTTCGACAATGACCGGCCGGCGCTCGCTGCCCACACCGGGATCGACAACCACGACATGCACCGTGCGCGGCGGAAAGAAGCGATAGGACTGGGCGATCGTCCAGGCACCATCGAAGACGTTGTAGGAAGCGACCGCGTGGCAAATATCGACGATGGTGGTCTCAGGATGGAGGTTCAGCACCACTCCATGCATGATGCCTACGAATGGATCGTTCAGACCGAAGTCGGTAGTGAAGGTGACGATGCGGCTCTCAGTCATGCTTCTGCAAGCTAGCCGCAGCCGCTGCCGGCAGTCAAGCGGTCAACGTATCTCCACGTCGCCGGAGCTGGTGGAAGCTTCGACCTCCGGCCCGCCGCTGCCAACTTTTCCGGTGAGCTGTTTGCTGCCCACCGAGCCCTGTACGGTGATCGGCAGATCGGAATGGATGGAACCTGAGTTGGTCCGGGCGGTCAGGTTGAAATTAGAACCCGATCCCACGGCCAGGCTGATGTTGCCGGAGCCGCTGTGCACCTCCCATGGGCCACCCACGCCGCCGGCAAGCTCGATGTTGCCACTGCCGGTTTGGGCGCGCACTCCGCCTTTCACGCCGCGCACCTGGATGCTGCCGGAACCGGTATGCACGTCAATATCGCCGGATCCCATGAGGCTGGCTTCAATCTCCCCGCTGCCGGTTTGTGCGGTGAAGGGAGCGGCAACACCTTCGACCCGAATGCCGCCACTGCCGGTTTGGGCGTGCAACCCTTGCCCAAGATCGCGAGCGCGAATGTCGCCCGAGCCGGTCGTCAACTGGGCCTCCCGGCGCACGCCCGTCGCGTCAATGTTGCCCGACCCGGAATGTGCCTGGAGCGCGGTGTCGGGCGGCAAAGTGATTTCGTAGCTGATGCTGACACGCCTCTGAATGTCCGTAGGCAGGTTGTAGCCGATGCGAATGCTGCTGCCGTTTTGCTCGATGGGCGGATTCGACTGGACGTGCTGTACCGCCTCGTCACTGCCACCCAGCATCCAGTGGTTGGAACGGACGGTCGCATGAATCACAACCTGATTGGCGCTTCCGTTCTTGATCGTGATGTCGCCCGAGCCGGTGGTCACGTCCAGAGTCACAGCTCCCGAGACGGACAAGGTACGGTCGAAATGCCCTTCGCTGGCGGCGTACACCAGGACCGGCATCAGCAGAACACCAAGCAAAGCGATGAGGCTACGTTTTGTCATGATCGGCTCCCTGCAGCGAGGTAACAGGTTCAGGAGGTATGGCTCTTCGGATCAAATATTCAGCGTTCGTGGACCGCGATCGGCTTTATTAGCTAACTCCGAATACCAAGAGGATCACTGCGCAACGACTCAGGCCAAGAGCCAGGGGCCCGAGAGAAGAGCCCAAAGCCTAGCAGTTACCAAGATCAATGCCTACTGCTGCAGCACCACCTGGTCGCCCTGTTTGAGTCCAGCGGCGATTTCTGTCTTCACGCCATTGGAGATCCCAATCGTGACCGGGACCTTCTTCATCCCATCCTTTCCGCTCGGGAAGGGAATATCGACCGACGCATTCTTATCTTTGTCATAAAGCAGCGCGCTCTCGGGAATCATCAGCACATTGTGGTGCTCGTCGAGGAGGATCTCGGCGTTGGCAGTCATCTCGGCCTTCAGTTCACCACCTGGATTGTTGATCGAGACCCGCACTTCGAACGTGGTGACGTTGTCCTTCTCGACCCCCATGGGCGAAATTTTGGTGACGTGCCCGGTGAAGGTCTTGTCCTTGAAGGTTTCGACGCGAATACGGGCGGGCTGGCCGAGATAGACTTTGCCGATATCGCTCTCGTCGACTTTGCCCTTAACGTAAACCTCGCTGGTATCACCCAGGGTCATGACCAGGGTTGCGCCGGAGCCGAGCACGAGGATCGAGCTGACGGCATCGCCTACCTCGACGTCACGCGAAAGCACGACGCCGTCAATAGGAGCGGTGATGGTGGTGTAGCTAAGCTGCTCTTCGAATTGCTTCAGGCTGGCCTCGTCCTTTTCGACCTCCGCTTGCGCCTGGGCGATCTTGGCTTTGTTCACGGTCAGTTGCGCGCGGGCAACGTCACGCTTGTTCACTGCCATGATGTAGCTGCGCTCGGAATCGTCCAGCGCGGACTGCGAGATGACGCCATCGTGCGACATCTGCTTAGCGCGCTGGTAGGCCCGTTGCAGGGTCGGGATATCCACGCCTTGCGCATCCACCTCGGCGCGCTTCTCGTCCGCCTCGGCACTCTTCAGGCTGGCCTGGGATGACAGCAGCTGGGCGCGGGCCGAGTTCACTTGCGCCTCGATCTCCACCTTGTCGAGTTCGGCCAGCACCTGGCCCTGCTTCACCCGGTCGCCGGTGTCAACATAGAGCTTTTTCACGATGCCGCTGGCCTTCGATTTGATCTCGACTTTGGTGATAGGCGTAACCTTGCCGGTCGCGACCACGCTCTTCGTAATGTCCCCGCGCTCCACCTTGGCCAGCTTGGTGGGATCGATCTTGGAGCCGCCGCGAGTGGCCGCCACCGCTACGATCACTAACGTCACAACCCCGACCGTCACCAGTATCGCTATCAGCCAGCGCTTTTTCTTATGATTCCTGCCGTTCGCCACTGCTCCCTCCGCTTACGGGCGGCGTTCCTGCTATCTACTACGGCGGAACGTCGACATTTGTTCCATGAGTGGTTGGAAAAAAGACAGAAGTGCCCCGCTGGTGTTAGACAAGCCGAGAGTCGCTTTCGATAGCAGCACACGTTGCCAAGTTCGTAGGGTTCGTTGCAAACTTGAGTCGCGTTCATTCCCAGGTTAGGAATCGCTATGGCTGAGACATCCAATGCAATCGCCCGCTTGAATGAGCTGATCAGCGGCATCGAAACCGCCATTCTTACCACCGTGCATCCCGACGGTTCCCTGCACAGCACTCCAATGGCCGCCCACATCGCCGATGAATTCGGAGTTCTGTGGTTCATCACCAAGAGCAACACCGAAAAGGTGGAGGCCATTCGGACCTCGCAGCATGTGAATGTGGCATTCGCGGACCACGCCGCGCGGCGATATGTGTCGGTAAATGGCTATTGCGAACTGGTGCGCGACAGAGCTCGGGCCACAACGCTCTGGCAGCCGGCCTACGCCTCGTGGCTGCCGGGCGGCCTCGACGATCCTGCCTTGATCCTGTTGAAGGTGGACATCCGCGGGGCAGAGTATTGGGACGCCGCGACCGGGCACATGGCGCCGCTGCTCGGCCTCTCGCACCCATCGTGAAACGGATGTAGCCAAACGAGGTGCCGTCTGCGATAGTAACTGCGTGGCGCCAGCCAACAATTGGGCGCTGCCGTTCGCTGACAATGCGCGCGACGGGTCGCCATTTTCATCCGGAGGATTGCTTTGGAATCAGGTCGAGTTGTCCGGTTTACTCGCACGATTTTCTCCGCAGCACTTGCCGCTTGCTTGCTTGGCACATGGACCCCGGCGGCGGTTGCGCAAGCTTCCGGCAGCAATGGCGACCTTCAGCAAAAATTGGCGGCCATGAAACAATCAGCCGCGGAGAACAAGCGCAAGCTGCAACAATATCAATGGATCGAGACCCGGCAGATCACCTACAAGGGCGAAGCCAAGCCGCAGCAGGTCGAGCGGTGCTCCTACGGCGCCGATGGCCAGGTGATCAGGATCCCGATGGGCCCTCAAGCCCAGCAGGAGCCGAGCGGCGGCCGCCTGAAGCGGCGCGTCGTCGAAAAAAAGAAAGACGAGATGCAGGATTACATGCAGCAGGTGAAGCTCCTGCTGTCGATGTATGTCCCGCCCAGTGCCAACCTGATGCAGCAGGCCTACGACAAGAAGAATGTCTCCTTCCAGAAGACCATGGGCGACGACAGCGCTCAGCTGGTCTTCAGCAACTACGCCAAGCCGGGCGACAAGATGACGGTCACCTTCGATCCAGCCACAAAAAAGATGACTGCCATCAACGTTCAGACTTACATGGACGAACCGAAAGACGCGGTGACGCTGACGATCAATGAGGCCAGCTTGCCGGATGGGACGAATTACCCGCTGCAGACCGTGCTGGATGCAAAGGCCAAACAGATCCAAGTGACCACCAGCAACTCGGGCTACACTAAGATTCACTGAGCTTCAGGGCAGCAGGACGGCAGCGCCGTCGATGGCATCGCGCTTGACCGCCAACAGGGCATCATTGGCTTCGTCGAGCGGGAAGTGGGTCACCTTGGGGCGCAGCTTGATTTCGGCTGCCAGCCGCAGGAAGTCGCGAGCATCGTCGCGGGTCATATTGGTTACGCTGCGAATCTGCCGCTCGCCCCACAACAGCTTGTCGTAATCGAACTGCGGAATGCGGTCCAGATGGATCGCGTTGATCGCTACCACGCCTCCTTTTCGCAGGCTGGCTAGCGCTGCGAGCACCACGTCGCCGCTGGGCGCGAACGTTATGGCGCGATCAAGTTGCACCGGTGGCTTGTCGGTCTCCGCTCCTACCCACTTTGCCCCTAACGACTCGGCCAGCTTGCGATGCGACTCGCCGCGGGTCGCGACGTAGACCTCGCAGTTCCAGGCATGCAGCACCTCGATGGCCAGGTGGGCCGACGCCCCGAAGCCGAACAGACCGACACGCTCGTTCTTTTGCGTCCCAGCGACGCGCAGGCTGCGAAAGCCGATAATGCCGGCGCACAGCAGCGGCGCTGCATGAAGGTCATCGAGCTCTGCGGGTAAGGGAAAGACGAAATCTGCGCGCACCGAGGCATACTCGGCATAACCGCCGTCCACGTTGTAGCCGGTGAAGGTAGGCGAATCGCAGAGGTTCTCCATCGCGTGACGGCAGTACCAGCACGTATTGTCGGTGCCACCAATCCAGGAGACGCCGACGCGCGTACCCTTCGGCAACTCGGCTGTCGCGCCTTCCACGATGTCGCCGACGATCTGGTGACCCGGAATGACGTGCTCACGGCGAGGCGGAAGTTCACCCTCCACAATGTGCAGGTCGGTCCGGCAGACTCCGCAGGCGCGGACCTTCAGCAAAACATGACCCGCCGTGTTTTCCGGCCGCGGCACATCTTCGATTCGCAGCGGCTGCTGAGCGATCGGGGCGGGTGAGGTGAGAGTCGCAGCTTTCATTGTCTACCGCGTTTGATTAACTTCATTCTAGCGGCGCCGGGTGCGGAAGCGCCGCTTCGTTCCGCTGTTTCGCGCCATCTAATGGACTCGCGCTCATCGTAAGCTATGTGAACCTTGATGACCCCAATTGTGCCGCAACCTGCGACCGCCCAGCCCGACCGTTCCGCCGTGCGAGCAGACCTTCTTTGCCTGGAAGAGGTCACAAAGACTTACATCACCGACGGCCAGCACGTCGATGCGCTGAACGGAATCACGCTTACCGTAAACGCCGGCGAGTTCGTCGCGTTTATCGGCCGCAGTGGCTGCGGCAAATCGACACTGCTGAACCTGGCGGGGGCCATGGATTTTCCAACCTCGGGGCGCGTGCTGCTCGATGGTCTTATCACCTCCGCGCTGAACGATTATGGCCTTACCCGGCTGCGCCGCGAAAAAGTCGGCTTTGTCTTCCAGTCTTTCCAGCTGCTGCACACGTTGTCGGTGTTGGAGAACGTCGAGCTGCCGCTGCTGCTGGCCGGCAAGAGCGACACGCGCGAGCAGGCGCAGCGCCAGCTCGAGCTGGTTGAGCTTGGCGAGCTCGCCTCGCGCATGCCGCACCAGCTTTCCGGCGGACAGATGCAGCGCGTCGCCATCGCCCGAGCGATGGTGCATCGCCCCAGGCTGCTGCTCGCCGACGAGCCCACAGGCAACCTCGATACGCAAACCGGCAACCTCGTGCTGGCGCTGTTGCGCCGCATCGCCGACGAGCAAAAGACGGCAATCGTGATGGCGACCCACAGCCCGGAATCTGCCGCCTTTGCCGATCGCACCATCAAGCTGCGGGACGGGCGCATCGCCGAGGTTGTGACGCGATGATCTGGCGACTGCGAATCTTTTACTGGCTCGTGGTACGGCCGCTGCGCCGCGAGCCCCTGCGCACCGGCCTCACCATCCTGGCCGTCGCCTTGGGCGTGGCCGTCGTGCTGGGCATCGAGCTGGCGGGCGACGCTGCTGCCGGCTCCTTTCGCTCTTCGATGGAGAGCCTGACCGGCAACGCCGATTTGGAGGTAACTGCCATCGGCGGCGTTCCCGACGCGGTGACGGGCACGCTTGCGACTCTGCCTTATGCAATCCAGGTGCACCCGCGCATCGACGATTACGCCGTCATCGCTGCGACCGGGCAAACGGTTTCGCTGATCGGCCTGGACCTGGTTAGCGACTTTACGGGCAATGTCGGCGGCAATGCGAACGGGCCGTCGTCCTCCGATCTGGGCAGCGAGCTGAACGGCCAGAACGTCTGGGTCAGCCGCTCCTTGGGCGCGAAAGCCGGCGACAAGCTGGCGCTGCAGATCAATGATGAGACGAGCGAGTATACGGTTCGCGGAGTCTTGAACGACTCGGGCGACAGCGGCGGCCTCATCCTGATGGACATCGCCGTGGCGCAACGCCTGCTACACCGCGGATCGCGCGTTGATCGCATCCTGATCAATGTGCCTCCGGCCCCTGCGCTGCTAACTTGGGAGCAGCGGTTGCGCCCGGCTCTGCCCGCGGGCGTCGAGCTGCGCCGGCAGGGTACGCAAACGGAAGAGAACCGGCGCATGCTGAGCGCCTTTCGCTGGAACCTGCGGATCCTCAGCTACGTCGCGCTGGTAGTAGGAGCGTTTCTCATCTTCAATACGATTTCCGTCTCCGTCGTGCGCCGGCGGCCGGAGATTGGGATTGTGCGCGCGCTGGGCGCGAGCCGCTCGGGCGTTCTCCTCGGATACCTTGGCGAAGCGCTCTGCTTTGGAATTGCCGGTGCCCTGCTCGGAATCCTGCTCGGCCGGCTGATGGCGATTGGCGCCGTGCGTCTGCTGGGCGCAACCGTCGCAGGGCTCTATGTGAGCAGCCGGCCTGCGCCTATCGAGCTGACAGCGCCAACCGTGTTGCTGGCGTTTGTTGTTGGGATCGGAGTGGCGCTGGCTTCGGCGGCATCGCCGGCGCGAGAGGCTTCGCTGGTGCCTCCCGTCGAAGCCATGGCGCGGGCTCAACGCGAGTACGGGGCGCGCGTGCACAAAATCCGCGATCTCTGGATTGCGCTGGCACTCGCCTTGCTCGCAACTGCAGCCTCGTTCGCTCCGCCGCTCGCCGGTAAGCCATTCTTCGGCTATGCCGCGGCGTTGCTGTTTATCGCTGCGTCCGCCTTTGCCATCCCGGCGTTAGTAGCCGGTCTTACCGCCATCTCTTCCGGCGCACTGAGGCGCTTTGGGGGTGTGGAAGCGTTTCTTGCCGCGCGCAGCCTGGCGTCGTCGCTGCGCCGGACTGCGGTACTGGTGGGCGCGCTCTCCACGGCGATCGCGATGACCACCGCCGTCGGCATCATGGTGGGCAGCTTCCGCCAGACCGTGCAGGTCTGGATGAATAATCAGCTCCGCGCCGACCTGTTTCTTCGTGCCGCCGGGGACGAAGCCGCGGACCGCCATCCCACCATCGACGCCGCCGTCGCAGATGCGATTGGACGTCTTCCGGGAGTCGCCGGCGTCGATCGCTTTCGCGGATATGAGATCACTTATCAGGGACAGCCGGCGACACTCGAGGCCGCCGACACGACGGGGAACCATGCCGTCGGCGAGGTAGAATTCTTTTCCGGCCGCAGCGTGGCCGCCGTCCATCGCGAGCTGCGCAGCGGAAATAATGCGCTCATCAGCGAGCCCTTTGCCAACAAGCACCACCTGCGGATCGGCGACAGCATTGTCCTGCCGCTGGGCGGGGCGCAGGCGAGTTTTCGTGTGATCGACATCTTCTACGACTACGGCAGCGAAAAAGGCTTCTTCGTAATTGATCGAACAGTGGCGCTGCGCTACCTGCCGGACTCGTCTCCGTCAAATTTGTCGATTTACCTTGCTCCCGGCGCCGATCTCGCGACCGTAAAGAGCGAAGTAGAAAAGGTGGCCGCCGGGCACAATCTGCTGCTGTTCACCAATCGCAATCTGCGCCGCGAGGCGTTGCGGATCTTCGATCGCACCTTCGCGATCACCTACGCTTTGGAGATGATTGCGGTTGTGGTTGCCGTCATCGGCATTGCCGGAGCGCTGCTGGCGCTGGTGATCGATCGCCGCCGCGAGCTGGGCCTGCTGCGCTTCCTGGGCGCCGGCGTCTGGCAGGTGCGCAACCTTATTTTGTTCGAGGCAGGCTTGATTGGCATGCTCTCGAATATTGCCGGCCTGGCGCTGGGCGTGGTGCTGTCGCTGTTGCTAATCTTCGTCATCAACAAACAGTCGTTCGGCTGGACGATCCGCTTCCATTGGCCGGTTGCGGTGCTGCTGGGGGCGCTCAGCCTGGTGTATCTGGCGACGGTGCTGGCGGGCTTCTATCCCGCACGAATGGCAGCGCGCCTGGACCCGATCGAGGTGGTGCATGAGGAATAGGCTCGCGCTTGTGTTGTTGCTGGCGATCGGGGCTCCGCTGTTTGCGCAATATCAGCGGGCGCTGCCTGGTTATCGTTACGAGTTTCCGCGCGATCATTTCGATCATCCCGATTACAAAACCGAGTGGTGGTATTACACCGGGAACCTGAAGGCTGCCGACGGCCATCGCTTCGGCTTTGAGCTGACGTTTTTCCGCCAGGGCGTGAATCGCGACGGGGATGCTGTCGCCGACTGGGATGTTCACGATTTGTATCTCGCTCATCTCGCGCTCAGCGACATCGATGGCCGGCGCTTCTATCACACTGAGCGGCTGAATCGCGCGGGCCCGGGAATCGCAGGCGCGAGCCTGCAATCGCGGAAGGTATGGAACGGCAATTGGCAGGTGAAGTGGAGCGGTGGCGAGCAGCATCTGCGAGCCATCGGTAACGACTTCACGCTGGACTTTGTGCTGCGCCCGGGCAAGCCCCCGGTCATTCACGGCAGGAATGGCATCAGCCAAAAGGGCGCGGGAGAAGGCAACGCCTCGCACTACACCTCATTCACCCGGCTGGAGACCGCCGGCACGATCGAGCTGAATGGCAAGTCTTACAATGTGGCAGGCGCCGCCTGGATGGACCATGAGTTCTTCAGCGGCGGCCTCGACCGGGATGAAGTCGGCTGGGACTGGCTCAGCCTGCAGCTGGACGACAACACCGAGCTGATGCTCTACCGCATGCGCCACAAGGACGGCAGCGTCGACCCGTACTCGTCGGGAACCTACGTGGATTCTGCCGGACACTCCACCTTCCTCGCCCGGCAGGACTTTGAGATGACGCCGGTAGGAGAGACCTACACCAGCCCAGCCAGCCGAGCGTCGTATCCTGTCTCCTGGAATATCGTGATACCGTCGCTGGCGTTGAACCTACAGGTCGAGACGCCACTGCCCTCGCAGGAGTTGACGAGTGCGAACGATGCGAGTCCGGCGTATTGGGAGGGAGCGATCACTATCCGCGGTGCGCGGCAGGGTGCCGCCGTCAGCGGCGTGGGATACCTGGAGATGACCGGCTACGCGAAACCGCTGGAGCTGGGCAGGTAACGTACCGCTCCGATATCGCCGAAGCCGCACACCGCAGATATGCGTACCTTCGGAATTACGACGGACAACTTTGGATTCAGGGTACGGCTTCAGGCTGTCTGCGTTCTCTTTTGTTCCCAAGCCGACTTTCAGTCGGCGACGCGCCGCTCGCCCTTGTCGAGGACCAGGGGCTAAAGCCCGGTGCTTTTGTTGGCTTTGCGGCACGACTGGAAGTCGTGCCCTGATACGAAACGATGCTGCTCGGGTCAATACCCGACCATCTCTTCAATACCCAACGATCTACAAGGTCTGATCGGACGCGAGGACCTCCGCCAGCAATCTGGGATCTACGTTGCCGCCAGTGACCACCGCGACCGTCTTCTTTGACTCCGGCAAATCGTTCTGATGAAACAGCCATGCGGCGAAGCTCACAGCGCCGCTCGGCTCGGCTACCACGCGCGCGTTCATCACCATCTGCCGCATCGCCGCGCGAATCTCATCTTCGGTTACGGTGATGATGTCGTCGACAAACGAGCGAATATGCTCGAAGTTAATGGGGCCGACCGACTGTGTCCGCAGCCCATCGGCCAGCGTGCTGGAGACGCGCTCGGCCGGCAATTCGACGATCGCGCCCCCGCGAAAGGTCTGCTGGGCATCGTTGGCCAGCTCCGGTTCCACACCTACAACTCTGGTTCGCGAGCCGCTCAGCTTGAGCGCAGCGGAGACACCGCTGATCAGTCCGCCGCCGCCCGTGGGGACGAGAACGAGATCGACGTCCGGAATGTCTTCAAGGATCTCGAGACCAACTGTGCCTTGGCCGGCGATGATGTGCTCGTCATTGTAGGGTGGCACGACGACGTAGCCGTGCTGCGCGGCCAACTCCTCCGCCTTGCGCAGACGTTCGCTGCTGGCCGGACCCACGGTGACGATCTCGGCGCCGAGGGCGGCCGTCGCCGTGACCTTCAGCGATGGCGCATTGCGCGGCATCACGATGACGGCTTTCACGCCCAGCGCCCGTGCCGCATATGCGACGCCCTGCGCGTGATTGCCGCTGGAATAGGTGATGACGCCGCGCTGCCGCTCGGAATTCGATAATGTTGCGATTTTGTTGTAGGCGCCGCGAATCTTGAACGCGCCGATGGGCTGCAGGTTCTCCGGCTTCAGCCAGAGGCGTCCGCGATCGTCGCCGCCGGCCGGCGGGAAGTAGCGAATCAACGGCGTGCGAACGGCGACGCCCTGGATACGGCCTTGTGCTTCCCGGATTTGCGCCAGTGTCACCATTGCTCTTGCAATTCACCACGGAAGCACGGAGTGCACAGAGTTTCTTATGGCTTATTCACTCGATGCCCGGCAGTTCCGATGAAGGCACTCACCGCGTTGACGTTGCATGTTGGAGCAGCCGTCCCACAGGTTCCATATTCGCCTTCGTTCCGTGCTGAGCGCTAAGAGTACCCGCGATCCACGCTCCCGCCGGCATGCCCTTTGGCGTCTCGCCGCCGCTGGTGTTGCGCGCCAGGCGAATCATCTCCGCCATCCAGTGTACAAGCGCCCATCGCTCGTGCAGCGTGGGCTTGCCGCCCATCTCAACGTGACTGATGGCGGGGCTGATCAGCGCCTCGGCCAGCAGGCCTTGGGGAATGTCGCGCTGCAGCCACAACAGTTCGGTGCGCGGTATGACGGTGTCGTCGGAGCCGTGCAGCAGCAGCACCGGCGCGCGAATGAAACGAAGATGGCCGGCGGGCGAGGCGGCGGCCAATTCTTCGCGTCGCTTGTCGATTTCGGCGAGAATGGCCGGCGCCAGGCTGGCGCGCTGCTTGCGGTAGAGCTCCTGCATGATGGTTTGACCGGCAGGTGTCATGCGCTGCGTCAGCACCTCGGAGTCTTTGCCGTGACCGGCCAGCAACAGCTTCAAGGCATCGTGCGCCAGGGGCGCATCGTGCGCGGAGAAGAAATCGCGCGGCTCATCGTCGATCACGATCAGGGGTCCGTATTCATGCGGTGCGAGGTGCTCAACGCCGCCGTCCGGACGCAGTGCCTCACCGGTAGCGAAGAAGCGGAGCACGTGTGCGAGGTCATAGTAGCCGCCGATGGACGCCACCCAGGCGAATGACGAAGCATACTGCGGGTCGGTGGCGGCGAGCAGGGCCAGCCCGCCGGAGAAGCTGATCGCCAGCACACCCACGCGCGTGACGTGTAACTGCTCGGCAAAGCTCCCGACGGCTACGCCGATCAGGTCTGCCGATTGCGGCTGGACACGATAGTCGGCAATAGCGGGCACCAACGGAGTCATTACGAAGAATCCGCTCGCCGCCAGAGAACGCGCGAAGCTCACCAGGCGCGGCTCGTCGATGCCCAGCTCGTGCATGCCGTGAACGACGACAATGCCGGGGGCGAAGCCGACGCCGCGCGGCAGATAAACGCGCGCCGGAATCGCCTGGCCGCGAAAGTCGAAGCTGGTGTCGTGGGTCTCGACGGGATGCACGTCATAGTTGGCGAGCCAGCCCCCGGCATGCGGATCGGAGATGCGCTCCAGCAGCGAGGCTGCGCGCAGGTAATCCTGCGCGATGGGATAGAGCAGGCCGACAACGATCGGCAGGAGGATCAGGAGCCAGACTAGAAGCCGCGTCTTGCCCGAAGACTTGCGGGCTTGCCATGGAACGGTGGTCACACTTCAAGAATTACCGGCATGATCAGTGGCCGGCGCGAGGTGTTCTTGACGATGAAGCGCTTCAGGTCCTGGCGGATTTTCTCTTTGATCATGCCGTAGTCGCCCTTCTCTTCGTCGCTGGACTGCTCGAGTGTGCTCATCACGGTGCGCCGGGCCGATTCGACGAACCCATCGTCGGTGAGCGAAGCGCCGAAGCCCCGCATCACGATCTCCGGCGAGGCCTCGACCTGCCCGGTCACCTTGTTGATGGCGATGATGGGCAGCACGATGCCGTCTTCGCTCAGATGACGCCGGTCGCGAATCACCAGGTCCTCGACGATGTCGCCCATCGAGTTGGAGTCGATGCACACTCGCCCGACGCTGATCTTGCCCGCCTTGCGCGCGCCCAATTCGTCAAATTCAAGGATGTCGCCGCTCTCGATCATCATCACTTTGCCGACGGAGCCGTGCATGGCCGCGGCCAGCTCGGCATGCAGCTTGAGCTGGCGATACTCGCCGTGAATCGGGATGAAGTACTGCGGCTTGACCAGGTTGATGATGAGCTTGAGCTCCTCCTGGCTGGCGTGTCCGCTGACGTGCACCGGCGGCGACGAACCGTCATCGTAAATGACATGGGCGTCGCGACGGAAGAGGTGGTCGACCACGCGATAGATCGCCTTCTCGTTGCCCGGAATGATGCGCGACGAGAGGACGACGGTGTCGCCGGGTTGAATTCGCGCGTGCTTGTGATTATCGACGGCGGCCCGCGACAACGCCGACATGGGCTCGCCTTGCGTGCCGCTGATGAGCACGCAAACTTTGTCGGGAGGCAGGTCGCGAATCTGCGCGGGATGAATGAGCAGGCCCTCAGGGATGTCGATGTAGCCAAGGTCCTGCGCAATCTCCGTCGACTCCATCATCGAGCGGCCCACAACGGCGACTTTGCGACCATTTTCGAACGCCTGGTCCAGCGCCAGCTTGATGCGATGGATCGACGATGAAAAGCAGGAGATGAACAGTCGCCGCTCGGCGCGCGAAAAAATCTGCTCGAAGCGCGCCCGTACAGCGCGTTCGCTGGGCGTATAGCCGCGGCGCTCTACGTTGGTCGAGTCCTGGAAGAGCGCCAGCACGCCTTCCTTGCCATATTCGGCGAAGGCGTGCAGATCGAAGAGGCGATTGTCAGTCGGAGTGGGATCGACCTTGAAATCGCCGGTATGAATAATAATGCCCAGCGGCGTGTGAATCGCGAGCGCCACGCAATCGACAAGGCTGTGCGTCACCTGAATGGGATTGATGGTGAACGGCCCGACCTTGAAGCGCTCGCCCGGCTTGATCTCGTTGAGGACGGCGTCGTCGAGCAGCGCGTGCTCTTCCAGCTTGCCTTCGACGTAGGCCAGCGTGAACTCGGTGCCATAGACCGGGACATTGAGTTCCGACAACATCCACGGGAGGCCACCGATGTGATCTTCGTGGCCGTGCGTGAGCACCACGGCGCGCACGTGCTCCCGGTTTTCGAGCAGGTAACTGAGATCGGGAACGACGATATCGACGCCCAGTAGCTCAGCCTCAGGAAACATCAGGCCTGCGTCGATGACAATGATGTCGTCACCCCAGCGCACGGCCATGCAGTTCATGCCGAATTCACCGAGGCCGCCGAGAGGGACTATGTGGAGTTTGCCAAGAGGCATGTGCAAGTCTCGATGCTAGCACATGGGTTAAATTTCACCACAAGCGATGGAGACACGGAGGAGTCCATGGAAACCTGGTACAAAGTGCGACGCGCGCTATTGGAGGCGACCTGCGGACCGCGGCGCGAGCCTTTATACTAAAAGCAGATCATGCCGCACATCGAGCCAAAATCCTGGGTGCGTCGCCGCATAGAAGACGCCGTGCGCAGCGCTTTCCTGAAGGCATACAACACGATCAAGGTGAACCCCGAGCACTACCTCGAGCACCTGCGCATGGCTTACAACCTGCCGGCGTTGACCTACAACGGCGTCTACTCGGTCAATCCCGACCTGCTCGACCAGATTGCCGAAGACACCATTCGTGCCCATATGCGCATTGCTGCCGCCGAAGGCGCAGGCCTCGGCATGGGCGGTCTGTTTACGATCCTGCCGGACCTTGGGATCCTGGCCGGCATCACGCTGCGGATGATCCAGAAGCTCAGCCTGATTTACGGGTTCGCGTACGACACGGAAGAAGAAGAAGCCGAGTTGTGGATTGCCGCGGCCAGTGCTGCGGGCGTCGATATCAGCCGCGACCTGCTGGAGCGTCAGTTCGTGAAGCGGTTTGTGCCGCGCGTGATTCAGCGAATCGCCGCGCGCGCCAGCGCGGAGATCGTCGAGAAGTGGTCGGCGCGCCTGATCCCGGTGGTCAGCTCGGCGATCGGTGCGGGGCTGAATTACTACTTCGTTAAAGTATGGGGCGAGCGCGCCATCGGACACCTCCGCCAGCGCCATCTGCAAATTCGCCAGCAGAAGAACGCCATCCCGCTTCCGGCCAGCATCAGGTAGTCGGATGAGCGCCTATTCGATTGCTGCTGCAACGACCGATGAAGCCGGCTCGGTCGCGAAGTCGCCTTCCCACTTCGCCATCACCACCGCCGCCAGGCAGTTGCCCAGCACGTTGACCGCAGTGCGGCCCATGTCGAGCAGTTGATCGACGCCCAAGAGCAGGAAGACCGGTTCGGTCGGCAGTCCCGTCGAAGTTGCCGTCGCGAGCAGGATCACCAGCGCAGCGCGCGAGACGCCGGCGACGCCTTTGCTGGTCAGCATCAGCGTCAGCATGATCATCAATTGCTGCCCAAGAGAAAGATGAATCCCTGACACCTGCGCCACGAAGATCGCCGCCACGGAAAGATACAGCGAACTCCCTGTCAGGTTGAAGCTGTAGCCGGTGGGGATAACGAAGGCGACGATCTGCCGTGGGACCCCGATGGCTTCCATGGCCTCCATCGCGCGGGGCAGTGCCGCCTCGGAGCTGGCGGTGCCGAATGCGATCGTCACCGGCTCGGCAATGGCCTTGAGGAAGGCCCGCAACGGAACGCGAAAAATCACCGCAGCCGGCAGGAGAACGCCCAGAATGAATGCTACCAGCGCAGCATAGAGCGTCAACAGCAACTTCAACAGGCTGACTAACACTGCAAGACCGGTATGTCCCACAGTGTAGGCCACCGCGGCGCCCACCCCAAGAGGCGCCATGTACATCACGATGTTGGTGAACTTGAACATCACCTCGCTGAGGCTCTCGCAAAACGCAAGCATCGGGCGGCGCTTGGCTTCACTCAGCATCGCGAGGGCGACGGCGAAGATCAGGCTGAAGACGACGACCTGCAACACAGCGCCATCAGCGACGGACTTGGCAATGTTCTCGGGGAAGATGTGGAGGATGGTGTCTTCGGCGCTGAGTTTACCGACAGAGCCGGTATCCGCCGTGGATGTAACCGGCAACTGTACGCCGACCCCGGCTTTGCTCAGGTTAATGGCAGCCAGTCCGAGGAAGATTGCGATGGTGGTGACAACTTCGAAAAACAGGATGGAGCGCAGCCCGAGACGGCCCACCTGCCGCAGGTTGGAGTGTCCGGCGATGCCGACGACCAGCGTGCCAAAGAGCAATGGCGCGATGATGGCTTTGATTAGGCGCAGGAAGATGAGCGCAAGCACGCGCAGGTGTGTTGCGAGCCCGGGAAAGTCATGGCCGATCTCGGCGCCCAGCAGCATGGCGATGAAGATCCACGTGGTGAGCGTGCGTCGCAGCCAGCCGTAAACGATAAGCGCAGCCAGCGCAAGCCAGCGCAGGGCGGTCAGGGGCGCCGCGGGCAACGAGGGCAGGGAGGTGCAGAGAAGGATAATGACCGCGATGACCCCGGCCGCAAGCAGCAAGATCTTCTGAGCTCGGATGGTCGCCGGCGGCACCGACTATTCTCCAGCCTTCTGCGACTTGCTCCGCCGAAGCACCGGGTCCAGCTCGCGCTCGGCGAGATCATCGGAGTAGCTTTGCGAGCCGTTCGCGGCCAGCAGCATCGCCGCAGCATCGGGGTTGACGGCGCGCAGCCGCAGGTCGCGCTGGGGGAAGGGAATCTCGATACCGGCCTGGTCCAGCAGGTCCATGGCGGCCAGCCCCACCTGGCTTTTCACGCTGGTCGAGTCACTGGCCTGGGTAATCCAGAAGCGGAGTTCGAAGTTGATGGAGCTGTCGCCGAACCCCATGAAGTACACGCAGGGTGCAGGCGTGGTGAGTACGCTTTCATGCGCGTTTGCTGACCGCTCCAGCAGCTTGATCACCAGCTTGACATCGCTTCCATAAGCGACTCCCACCGGCAGCTCGACGCGCCGCTGCGGATTGGTGAGAGTCCAATTGGTCACTTTGGCGGAGATGAAATTGCCGTTCGGAATAATGAGCTCCGCGCCCTGAAAGGTCTTAACGGTGCTGGAACGAATTCCAATACGCGTAACCGTGCCGTTGGTGCCATCAATGTCCAGCATGTCGCCGACGTGAATCGGGCGCTCAAACTGCAGGATCAATCCCGAGATGAAGTTGTTGACGATGTTCTGCAGCCCAAAGCCGACACCGACACCGAGAGCGCCGGTCAGCACCGTGAACTTGTTGAGTTCGACGCCGCCGGCGTTCACCGCGAAGAAGAACACCAGCAGCAACAGCAGATAGTGGAGGGTAGAGGCGATCAGCTCAGGCAATCCGCGCGCCAGGTGCAGACGGCTGAGCAGCTCTTCGCGCAAGATGAACCGAATTACGCTGGACAGCGTGTAACCGACCAGCAGGATCACGAAGAAGCCGAGGACGCCGCCCAAGGTGATGCTCGTCGAGCCGCCGGCAATGCGGAATTCGCTGACGCTGAGGATCTGCTGACTGATCCAGGGAGCCAGCCCCAGCAGATTGACGCTGAGCAGCGTCCAGACGAAGATTCCGCTCCACTGCAGGACGCGCGGTACCCAGCGCGCAAGCGCGTCATGATAGCCGCGTACCGCGGCAAACTGCTGCGCCGAGGCGCAATCGACGCCTTCCAGCAGCAGCAGGGTGAAGACCCGCACGCCGGTAACCATGCTGATGCCGATGAAGGTGCTGTAGAGGCAGAAGACGCCGAGAAATTGCGCCAGCTTCATGTATCCGAACAAATTGGCGAAAACCGTGATGCCTAGCACAGCGACTGCGACGCGGACGATGAAAATCCAGCCAGGATAGCGCTTGCGGTCCTCCAGCGGAGAGATGCGGGAGGGCCGCAACAGATAAGCGAAGAAACAGAGCACCACCAGGCTGATGAAAAACTTTATTTCGCGACGGTGAAAAGGCGAAAAGCTGAACCAGGTGACGAACGCACTCAACGCATAGACCGTGGCCATGCCGTACAGGAGCAGGCGGAAGCGCGCGGGGATAAGCGCAGGAAGCAGGCTGAGAATCGGAATGAAAGAGATCAGAATGACCAGTCCGATCAACGGGACCGGGGCTAAGGGCGCCAGCGCATAGGCGAAGAGCAAGGGAAGAAGCAGACCCAGCGCCGGCCAGCGGCTTAGAATGCGGAGGGCCTCGGCCTGCCGCGGAGTCGCGGGCTGCGTCCCAAGTGTGGCCCGGTGCAATCGGTATGCGCCAAATAGAGACAGCAACAGCAGTAAGAAGAAGAATGCCACAGGTCCTTTCGCTTCTGTGGCGAAGGCGCGAATGCCCAGCATGCGCTGCGAGGCGGCGACGAAAAAACCGCCATTCTCGCCCGTCTGCCGGCGTTGCTTGACGCGCCATAAGGGAAGGCTGTCGCGCTGGAAGAGTTTGCGGTCCAGGTATTCGCGCGTTTTGCTGACACGGTCCAGGGAGTCCAGTGCGAGCTGGTCCTGGCTGGCGGCCCGCACCTGAAGGTTCACGATTGCCTTCAACTGCTCCCGGGCCTGCGAGTTGACGCGGTGCAGGTCAGCCAAAGCCTTCTTGATGACGTCAACCGTCGGCTCCAGGCCCGGCGTTGCTTCGTTGGCCTGCAGTGTCGCTTGCCAGAGCGGTTGTTGTGTCTGCACCTTTTGCGTCGCCGATTGAGCGGCATTGGCCCAATCCAGCAACTGGCGGCGCAGATCGGCGGTGTCGGCTTGCTTAACGCGCCAATAGTGTTCTTCCTCGCGCAATTCCAAGGTGTTAGGGTTGCCGCCCAGCATGGCGTCAATTTCTTTCTGCCGGGAATTCAGTTCCGCATCGCGATCATCCAGCGTGACCTGCGCCGCCTGCAGTTGATCGGGCGCAGGCAGTTGATTTTCGATGACGCGCAGTGAGCGCGTCAGGTCTTCGGAGCGCGCGGCAACATCGGGCAAAGGAATTGCCGCGGGAGCGGAGGCCTCGGCAGAAGCCGGGGGTTTCGGATCCGCAGCCGGGGTAGTCGCAGCCGGCTGAGACGCGCCCAGCAATGAGCCCAGGGCGCCGGCTGTGATTCGCTGAGCGCCGGCGGAAGATGTCAGGCAGACCAGGAGGGCGCAGCAGAGGGCGGCGCGAGCTCGGGCGGGCCGTATTGACGAAGCCGGGAGGGGTTGAACCATGACTGCCGCCCATTATCGCGCGTCAGAGCAGGATTCTAGCACTCGGCGATGGGCATTCAATCGCGACCGAGCTCAGCCAGCATACCTTCCATCTCGGCCAGGGCGTGCTGGTTGCGAGTGCGGCGGGCGCATTCGATGCCTTGCTCCAGAAGGCGGCGGGCTTCGGTCAAGCGATCGGCACGCACCAGCGTCTGCGCCCCCATGAAATAACCGTTGGTGTAATCGGGATGGGCGGCGAGCAGGCGCTCGAATTCGGCGAGCGCGGTTGCGGTGTCGCCGGAACCGGAATACTCCAAACCCAGCGCGTAGCGCGCGAAGGCGTCGTTGGGGTTAGCCTCGAGGATCTGCTTCAGGGCGGCGATGCGTGTTTCGTCGGGCATGCCGGATGTTAGCACTTGGCGGTTGGAGTTTGACTGTGAGCTGTCGACTTAAGCTGGATCGAGTGATTGAGAGCCTATCGCCAACGGTCCATTACCAAGTACCAAATGCCAAGTGCCGACAGTACAATGGCATGAGTTACCGGGAGAGAGCAGTGGCCTGTCCGTACTTCATGCCGGAGGAGCGGTTCGAGTCGAGCTGGCCGTTTCCGCAACGGCTGCCGCTGGGCGCGGGATGGAGCGGCCGGTGTATGGCGCCGGGCCATGATGGCGCGCGTCCCACGCCGGAGGAGCTGACGTCGGGCTGCAATATCGGCTATGCGAAGAGCTGCAGCCGGCTGCCTGCGGACCGTAATGCCGACGCGGTGCGCTTCGTCCTCGGCGAGGAGCGCGACGGCTTGCTGCATGTGCTGTATACCTGCGAGCGCGCGCACCTGCCGGCGAGTTTCGGCGAGCTGGTGTATGACAAGGCGCATGCCTTATGGACGAAGGGACATGAACAGGCGTGCGTGCAACGCATGGCCGAATGCTATGTGCAGGCACAACTGGCGCGGCGGAACGAGAAGCTTAAGCCTGAAAGCCAAGATTGATCTATGGAGCATAACGACGACGGAAAACTAATCCCCAGGCCGGTCAGCGAATCGAAGTCGGAGATGATTGAGCTGGTGCTGCCGAATGACACCAATCCGCTGGGCGCGTTGCTCGGCGGACGGCTGATGCACTGGATAGACCTGGCGGGAGCGTTGGCGGCGCATCGCCATTCGCATTCCTATGCCGTCACGGCGTCGATGGACCACATCGACTTCCTCGTGCCCGTACACGTGGGCGATATGGTGATCCTGCAGTCGGCGGTGAACCGCGTGTTTCGCACGTCCATGGAAGTGGGCGTGAAGGTGCTGGTAGAGAACTACATCTCCGGTACGCGGCAGAAGGTCGCGACCGCCTATCTGACCTTTGTTGCGGTCGATCGGCACGGCCGGAAACTGGCAGTAGCACCGGTGATCCCGGAAAGCGAGGACGATAAGAGGCGCTATGAAGGGGCGCTCCGGCGGCGCGAATCTGCCAAGGCGGAACGCGCGCGGCGCGTGGCAGCCCGCGGCCAGAGCAGCCACGGCTAGCTAAGGCGCTTCCGCATCCTTTTCGTCGGCCAACCGATAGGTAAGTCCGTTCCAGTCATAGTCGTAGATCTTGTAGCTCGTACCGCCGTCGCTCTGGGAAGCCGGCACGCGCACCTTGATGACGCCGTTTTCCGCCTCCGCCTTGGCGCTGCCGAAGTTTGTGTCGCAGAATCCGGTGGCGTCGGGCGGCTGCTCCACCGACCAAATCTTCTCGAACTTACTTTCCGAAAGCTGGCGGAAGACGGTAAGCCGCAAGCAATTGTGTTCGCCATGGTAGGTGACGAGTAGAACATCGTGGCGCTCAGCCAGTCCCTCCAGGTCGATCACGGCAATGCGCGAGTCGTCATCCTTCTCGTCGGCAGCTTGCGAGGCGGCCCGCCAAAGCTTGTGAATGGTATAGATGTCGAGGCCCGTCGCCTTCGACCACTTCTCCTCGTCTTTCTTGTGAACTTGCTTCCAGTTTTGCGCGACTGCCAGCGACGAGAGCAAGAGCAGGGTTGCGAGTGTGGAGCATAGTCTCATTGCGTTCTGCCAGGCGGTGCGGGACTCTTATCGGCGGGCCTTCACGCGCGTGTGCGCCTCAGCAACTTCCATACGCGTCAAGTCGGCCAGCTTGGAGATGTTTTCTGTAGTGTCCTCATAGCCCGCCAGCATTGCGGCGACGAGGAGCGTGTCATCGACGGCGGTGACGACGATCTGGGTTTCGCCGCCCTGTTTGAGAGCGCCGGCGAAGACCTGCTGGCCCACATTAGAGATAGCGATAGGCTCAAACTCTGGAAGGTCACCCTTTCGGGCAGCCTCCTCATAGGCGCGCACCGCCTGGCTACCATATTCGTATTCATCCACGCTGAGCGTGAGCTTCTTGGCGCCGTCGCGCGAAGAGAAAACCACCATTCTGGTGGCGATAGGCTTGGCAGCCGCACTCGCGTCTGCCCCGGAGTCCGTCTGCTTGCTAATCTCCGGAAACGATTGCTCAACATCCCTGATCGGTACCACGACATTGCGGCGGAGCAAAGGCTCGGATTTCGCGCTCTTGCTGCCGGTTGCCGGCTCGTCGGGTTCCTGGTCCTGAGCGTAGGCTGAAGCGAGCAAGCCAAGCGCTACGAGCGAGAAGAGAACCATTCGCGGACGCATTGCCACCTATCATCCCGCAGAGCAAAGCATGAAACAAGTAGTGGATAGGGAACTGCCACGTTCAGGTAGCTGCAGGAAGGGAAGAGCTTAGAGGCAGGACGAGGCCTGTGGAGGTCTTCTCCCCAACGGCCCACTGCCCGAACAGCTCCTCGATATAGTCTTTCTCGCAGCCGCTGAAGGCGTGGTACGAAACTGACTTAGCGAGGACCGGGATTCGCGTTGTTTTGGCGCTTTGTTAAGCTTAGAGCCATGGAGCTCCTGGTCTACAGCGCTTACTGGTGTCCCGACTGCCGCGTGGCCAAGCGCTTTCTCGATCAGAACAATATCCCGTACAAAGAGATCGATATTGAGACCACGCCGGGCGCGGCGGACGAGCTCATTCGCAAGGTGGGAAAGCGCGCCATACCGCAGTTCGTCATCGACGGCAAATGGGTGCAGCCGTACCGGCCGGGCGAGGGCTTCCTGTACGAGGAGATGTCGCAGTTGCTGGGGCTGGTGGATGAAGGATAGACAAGGCCAGCACCGCCCGACGAGCTTCCCAACCGGCCGTCAGCTAGCTTGTGAGGCCGTGCTCCGAAGCGTGGCCGGCTCAGTTGTGCTTTCTGCTATGCATCCAGCCGGGCTCGCGGACATACTCCTCGTCCAGCCGTCGTAGCCGCGCAGCCATCACCTGCGAGCGTCCAAGATAGCCGATCGGCTTCCCCGGATCTTCCCAGCTCGCTACCGGCAGCCGTCCAACATTGGCGCGCAGCATGCGCGCAGCCGCATCGTAGAGGACCTCGTTGGGATAGGTCACCACGGGATTTTGCGATCCTGCCTCGAAGACGGTGAGATTGCCCGAGGGATCTTTCTCCAGCGCGCGCATCAGATCGGCGCGGGTGATAATGCCGGCCAGCCGCCCATTGGCATCGACGATGAACACGCCCTGGTGGTGCGTCACCGCCGGATCGCGCTTGGCGATGCGCTCGGCCAGTTCCGCCACCCGCATCGTTGCCGGAACAGCATCGAACTCCTTGGCCATCACCTCGCCTACTGTGACCTGCTGGAAGACATCGGGTTCGTAGTCCTGGTGAATGCGCAGACCGCGCCGCGCCAGCTTCTCCGTCATGATGGAATTCTTGGCGTAGCGCACGGCGATAGCGTCGGCGATCACGGTTACCAGCATCAGCGGCAGCACCGAGTTGTAATCGCGCGTGATCTCGAAGGCGAAGATGATGAAGGTGAACGCCGCGCGCGAGGCTGCGCCGAAGACCGCGCCCATAGCCACTAGGGCGAAGGCGCCGGGCGCGAGGTTCGCCGCCGGCCAGATCTTGTCGACGATCATGGCGAAGACCGCGCCCATGGCCGCGCTGCCCATGAACATCGGGGCGAGCAGACCGCCGGAGGTGCCGGAGCCGAGCGAGATCACCAGCGCCGCTGATTTGAAGACCATGACGGCAAGCAGTCCCCCCAGCAGCATCTTGGCGTTCAGGATGTCGGAGATGGTGTCGTAGCCCACGCCCAGCACGCGCGGCACGAAGTAGCCGATGATGCCCAGGCCGAGAGCGCCGATGGCCGGCCACCACATCTCATGAATCGGCAGCTTTTCGAATTGATCTTCTACCCAGTACAGGGCCTTGCTGAAGCCGAGAGCTGCGCCGCCGCAGAGCACGCCGAGCACAAGATAGAAGGGCAACGCGTGCGGCAGGCCGAAATCGAGCGCGCCGACTTTAAACATCGGTCCCGGCCCCATGAGCTGGAAATGGACGCTGGTGGCCAGGGTGCTGGCGATCACCAGGGGAATGAACGATCGCGACTTGAATTCAAACAGCAGCAGCTCGATGGCAAGGATCACGCCTGCGATCGGAGTGCTGAAGGTGGCCGCCATGCCGGCCGCGGCGCCGCAGGCCAGCAGGACTTTGCGCTCAGCCGCAGTCATGTGCAGCAGTTGACCTACCAGCGAGCCAACCGCGCCGCCAGTCTGAATGATCGGTCCTTCCGCGCCGAAGGGGCCGCCGGTGCCGATGGCGATGGCCGCCGAGAGCGGCTTGAGGATGGCAACCTTGGGCTCGATGCGGCTGCGGTTGACCAGAACCGCCTCCATGGCTTCAGGAATGCCATGGCCGCGGATTTTGTCGGAGCCGTAGCGCGCCATGATGCCGACGATGATGCCGCCGATGACCGGGATGGCAATGACCAGCAGCCCGAGATGGTTCTCACGCGCGCTGTGGAAGGCGAATGACAGGCGGTGGTAAAAGGCGATGTTGGTGAACAGGCCAATCAGGTTGTAGAGCAGCCAGGCGATGACTCCGGCTGCCATGCCGACGCCGGCGGCTAGCAAGGATACCAGCCCGGTGCGAAAACCGGCGTCATAGCCGCGTGGCCGCTGCTGCGCCGCCGCTTCCGCATTCAGGGGATTGAGTCCGTCGACACCTAAGGTTTCGGTTGTTGGAGTCATCGAACTAATCCCCCGCTACAGCAGAACGAATGCGGCGCCCGAGCCGGTTGCCGGAGTTGGGAGTTGTGGCGAGTTTGCGCAGGCTGGCAACCAGGCTGGGGGCCGCCGAGCGCAGCTCCTTACTGGTATGCAGCGTCAGCTCCGCCAGCACCTGCTCACCGCGGGGCGTGAGCCTGACGAACACCTCGCGGCGGTCTTCCGAGCTGCGGGTGCGGGCGACGAGGCCCTTTCTCGCCAAACGGTCCACCAGCTCGACGGCGCTGTGGTGCTGGACCTGCAAGCGCTCGGCAAGATACACGATGCGCGGCTCCTCGCCGCTGGGTTTTCCCTTGATGGCGAGCATGAGCTGGTGCTGCTGCGGCTCAATGCCGACCCGGCGGCATGCTTCCTCGCTGAAGCGCTGAAAGCGGCGGATCTGGTAGCGAAACTCCGCCAAGGCCTGGTAGTTGGAGCGGGTAAGTCGGTGGTGATTCATAAGAACATACGATTATATCGTATTGCGACATATAAAGACAGTGAGCCAGTGGCCAGTGGTCAGTCACCCCTGGATACCATTCCAGCTCAGACAATAGCGAGGTGCGGTTCGCGGCGCGGCGCACTGCGGGTCAGAATTGCTGATCGACTAGACCACTGGCCACTGACCACTGAGAACTAGCCACTGCTTCACGGCACTACCGGGGCGGGTTCGCCGTGGGAGACGCCTACGCCGGCGCCGCGATAGGCGCGCATGACGTCGTTCAGCGAGACGACGCCGAGCAGCTGCTGCACATCGGCGCGATGCACTACCGGCAGCATCGGCCATTCGTTCATCAGGCGCAGCGCGGTATCGAGCGGGTGATCGGGATGGAGATACGGCAGGCTGTGGTTGAGCACGCGCGAGAGCGGTATGTCGCCGTTGGCGACCATGTCCAGCAGCTCGGGCCGCGAAATGCCCGACCACTCGTCGCCGCCCATGCCTACCACGAAGAACTCCTGCGCCGAGCCCTGCACGCGCTGCTGCGCCTCGTGCAGGCGCATGCTGCCGGTGAGCGATTGCCCGATCGGCGGCCGCATGGCGTCCTCCACCCGCAGCAAGGGCATCTCGCGCTCCTCTTCCAGCGAGGGCAGGTCCAGACCGTCCTGCCGCGAGAGCATGTCGAAGATAGGCGTGGGCTGGAAGGTCCGCGAGATGAAGTACGCGATGGCGTTGGAAAGGATCACCGGGACGATGATGCTGTAGTTGCCGCTGACCTCCAGAATCATAAAGACCGAGGTCATGGGGGCGCGCAGGATGCCGGCAAACAGCGTGCCCATGCCGACCAGCGCGTAGGCGCCGACGGGAATGGCGAGATGCGGCACCAGCTGGCGTTCAAACATCCCGACGGCGCCGCCGAGCATGGCCCCCATGAACAGCGTAGGCGCGAAGAGTCCGCCGGGCGTGCCACTGCCGAACGACAGGCCGGTGGTCAGGATCTTCAGCACCCCAAGCAGCGCAAGAATCTGCCAGGTGTACTGCTCGTGCATGGCTTGATCGATGTAGGTGTAGCCGGCGCCCATCACCTGCGGAAATTTGATTCCGATAAGACCGATGAGCAACCCGGCGGCAGCGGGCTGGAAGTACTGCGTCCACGCCGGGTAGGTGCGAAGCTTCGGGCGCAAATAAGCGATGTACTTGACGAACAGGAGGGAGGCGAAGCCGCCGATGACTCCGAGGCTGGCATAGGCGCCGAGCTCGCCTGCGTGTTCGAGATGGTAGGCAGGGACGCGAAACAGTGGCTCATCACCCAGAAACCAACGCTCGACAACAGCGCTGGAGATGGCGGCGAGCACGACGGCGCCCAGGATGCCGGCCGTCCAGCGCCCAATGACCTCTTCGATCACGAACAGCACGGCGGTAATCGGCGAGTTGAACGCGGCGGTCAGGCCGGCGGCGGCGCCCACCGGCGCAATTAGCCGCAGCTTGTCGCGCGAGAGCTTCAGCCTGCGGCCGAGCAGCGAGGCAAGGCCCGCTCCGATTTGTAGTGAGGGGTCCTCGGGGCCAAGCGACTGGCCGCTGCCGATGGCTAGCGCGCTGGTGATGAACTTGCCGATGACAGTCGGCATGGGGATGTAGCCGTCGTAGATGTACAGCGCGGACTTGGTCTGATTGACGCCGCTTCCTCGCGCGCGCGGGAAGAATCGGATCACCAGGAACGCGATCACCAACCCGGTCAGCATGGGCGCCAGGAAGACGCGCGGCGCCGAGGGCTGCAGGCCGCTGCCCAGCAGCTTTAGCCGCAGGAAGTCGATGCAAATGCGGAAGCAGACGACTGCCAGCGCCGAGGCTACACCGATCAGCACCGCCAGAAAGAGGAAGAACTGTTCTTCGCGAAGGCTAAAGCGCTCCGGCGACAACATGGAGCGAAGGCTGCGCCAGTATTGACGACGGGTGGGTGTCGATACCGTCGGCTTGGTGCTGCCGGCGTCCCTCGGCCGGGTGGTGCTGCCTGATTGTTCTTGGGAACTCATTTTGGCGGCGGCTCACTCTCATGCTGCGCAAGGGTCAGCAGGGCGCGATCGGCGAGCGACATTTCCGGGCAAATGGGCACCGTAGCATTTTCCACTTCAAAGACGTACTGCAGCGTGGGATCGATTGCGTCGGGATTCTTACGCAGCGCCTGAGCAGTGGCATCAGCCTGCTTTTGCAAACCGCTGGTATAGAGCAGCTGCAGGGAATTCGGGGCCGCGACCCCAGCGGCGGCGGAGCCGGTGGAGGCATCGTTCGCCGGCGCAGTTGCCGGCGCCGCGAGATCAAGATGCTGTTGGCTGGCACAAGCCTGCAAGCGGGTAAGCGCGGTGTCGAATGCCCGGGCGGCGCGATCGGCGCGCTCGCTTAGCGGCAGCCCGCGCGGCGCGGGATCGATGCGGGCGATTTCGCGCGTGAGCTCAAGCTGCGAACGCGCCTCCTCCAGCTTTGGGTCGTGGTCGACTGCTTTCGCGGCCGCGTGCGCTGCCTCGAGATAGTTGCCGAGAGCAAGATACGCCTCGCTCTCTCCCAGCCAGGCCTGCGCATTCCCACTGTCTTTCGTCAACAATGCGCTGAAGGCCTGAAGCGAATGCTCCGGATCGTTCACCTCGAGCAGCATCTGCGCGAGCATGAGCTGGTCGGCGGGAATGGTGGGCGCGTCGGCCAGCAGCGCCAGCAACTCCGCCTGCGCGCGGGCCGGGCTGCGCTGCTGCATCAGGTAGCGCGCCAGTTCGAGACGGGTTTCGTTGCGATGCCGGCGAGGGGCATCGGACCAAACGCTATTGATGGCGTCGTTGTAGTAGCGCACAGCTTCGGTAGCGTGGCCGCGCCGCGCCTCCAGTCGCGCAAGCGTCAGGTTCACCTCGCCGTTCGCAGGCTCCTCGGCCCACAAGGTGATGAGGTGTGCGTGGGCCTCGGCCAGGCGATTGTCGGCTACCAGCGCCTGCGCCAGGCGGAGGCGGTACTCATCGTTCTCGCGGTCATAGTTGAGCGCCGTGCGATAGGCCTCCGCCGCGAACTTGTAAAGCTGCGCCTGCATCGCCTGTTCGCCGCGTGCAAACCACCGCCGCGCCAGCCCAAGCTCGGTCTGGCGGTGCAGGCTGACGAACCACTGGGTCAGGATGACGCCCGCCAGCACCAGGAGCAAGGCAATCGCGAGCGTGATCTTCGTGGAGCGGTCCCGCTGCAGGCGTCCGCAGGAAGGACAATGACCGGATTCGGGCGGGACTTCGGCGCCGCAATGCTGGCACTCAGCGACGGCCGGCGCAGTTTGTGTGGCAGAGGGCATCGAGCGACAACTAGCGTCTACTGTATCAACAGATGCAGAGAAGCGCGTTCGCGCACCCGGCAGGAACAGCAGAAGAACACTATCGTCGCGACCTCGGAGGTGCAGGTTTATAGCATCGACAAGAACGTCACCTGCACTTCTAATTGACCTTCAGCCTTTCACGTTTATTAGGAGCGATATACCCCGCATGTGAAGGACTTGGCCCGCGAGCTATATATGGACGATTAGGACTCGAGGAACCCAGACGCTCGTTCGAAGAATGTGCGGCTACACCGTGAGCACGACCTTGCCGAACATCTGGCTGGTGGCCAGATACTCATGCGCGGCGCGGGTCTCGCTCAGCGGAAACGTGCGATCGACCACCGCCCTCAGTTTGCCGGCAAAGACGTGCTTCAACACCTCATGCAGCTCGCCCATCTCGCCCATGTAGGAGCCGAGGAGCGACAGCTGTTTGGCGAACAGCACGCGCAGGTCAAGCTGCGCATCGTAGCCGGTGGTGGCGCCGCAAGTCACGAGCGTGCCGCCCGGCTTGAGTGAGCGCACGCTGTCGGGCCAGGTCGCCACGCCAACGTGCTCGAAGACCACGTCGACGCCGCGCTTGGCGGTGATGCGCCGCACCTCGTCCGCAATCTTCTGTTTGTAGTGGTCGATGGTGTGGTCGGCGCCGAGCTCGCGCGCCTTGGCCAGCTTGTGCTCATCGCCCGCGGTGGTGATGACCTCGGCGCCTAGCATCTTCGCAATCTGAATGGCCGCCGAGCCCACGCCGGAGCCGGCGCCCAGCACCAGTACGGTCTGCCCAGCCCGCAGGTGCGCGCGTCCCACAAGCATGTGCCACGCAGTGAGGAAAACGAGCGGCACGCTGGCGGCGTTCACGAAGTCGAGCGAGTCGGGGATGGGAATGACGTTTGCCTGCGGCACGGCAAGCAGCTCGCAGTTGCCGCCATCGACCGTGTTGCCGAGCACGGCGAATTGCGCGCAGAGGTTGTGATGGCCCGCCATGCACTGCTCGCAGTGATTGCAGAAGACCATGGGCGCCAGCAGCACGCGCGTCCCCGGCTTGATGCCGGAGATGTACTCGCCCGCCTCAATGACTTCGCCGGCCACATCGCTGCCGAGAATATGCGGCAGCCTCACGCCTGGAAGTCCCTTGCGCACCCACAAATCAAGATGATTCAGCGCGCAGGCGCGCACTCGCACCATTACATGGTCTTTGCGCAGGACGGGATTGGGCACATCTTCGTACTTCAGAACTTCAGGCCCACCGAACTCATGAATGCGGACTGCCTTCATCTTGCTTCTCCTGTATCCGAACCGGAAATCTAGATGTTAGTCTTCGCATAGAT
>DASRGM010000057.1:0-2834 GCA_035651035.1 Terriglobales bacterium | reverse complement strand
CATTATCGACTACCGTCATGCTCGGAATGAGATGGAAGGCCTGGAAGACCATGCCAACATCGGTGCGGCGATAGTGGGCCAGCTCCTGCGAGTTCAGCTTTCCCAAGTCGCGGCCTTCGACGAGTACGGCGCCGGACGTGGGGCGATCGAGGCCCGCCAGCAGGTTCAGCAGCGTCGATTTGCCCGAGCCCGATTGCCCGAGCAGGGCGACGAACTCACCGCGCGCGATGCTGAGCGAGATGCCGTCCACCGCGCGGATGACGCTTTCACCCATCGAATAATGACGGGAAAGGTTCTCGGCTTGAACTGCAGAAGTGGAAGTTGAGGTCATCAGTGGTGAATTCGATGTTACTGGATTCGATGCCGGCATGGTTACGACGGGCGCAAGCCCGCAGTATTAGCTACGCATGGAGGCAGCAGTTGGCTCCGGAATTTGTGTAACGATTTGTAACACGCGAGGGAGGTATGAGATGGCGTGAGTACGGCTTAGCGCCGCCAAGCAGAATCTATTTCGCCCGCAACGCATGTATTGCAAGCTGTCACGCTGAGCGGCGTCGAAGAATCGTGATTGTGAAGCCGGAAAAAGGGGAAAGGCTTTCGTTACCCCGTCCGCCGCGTGTCCTGCAGGACTTCATCCAGCGCCCCGGACAGGTGCTCGGCGCGGGCATTGTAATCGCTGGCGATGGAATCGTACTTGCGCTTCAAAACGTGCAGCTCGTCGGCGATATTCAATGCGGCAAGCACCGCCAGCCGCAGCGAGTCGACGGTGGATGCCTGCTGCGAAATCAGCCGCATCTTGGTATCAACGTAATCCGCCAGCCGGCCGATGTACTCGGAGTCGGAGCCGCGCAAGTGATAGGTCTGATCGTAAATCTCTACGCGGACGTTGCCGCCGCCGCCGTTTCCGTTACTGCTGGATGAACTCAACTGCAACCTCCCGGGAGTAGCCACTGATCAGTGCCCAGAAAATTCGGCCAGGCTGTTTTTGTCTGACCACTAGCCACTGACCACTAGCTAGTAGCCAGACCGCTGCCTTACTCTTCCCCAGCCAGGACCTCGATCTGCTCCAGCATCTTCTCCACGCGGGAGCGTACATCTTCGCGCTCGCGACGCAAGGCGACCAGTTCGTGGCGCATGGTGTCCACCTCTTCCTCGCGCTCGTTCAGTTGCTCGCGCAGGCGCAGCACATCGCGCTCGGCGACGGCACGGGCTTCGCGGGCCGACTTCAGTAATTCAATGGTGCGCAGGATCTTCTCTTCGAGCGACTTGAAGTCGGCAGTGGAGAGAGCTGCTTCAACTGCATTAGCGGGCATAATGACGTGTAACCTTCCCAATATTAGGGTTATTCCGAGCGCAGTATATCGCAGAAGTTGATGTGCAAAACTCGGCAACTCGCGATTACAAGGCAATTCGCCGCAGGATGAACCTGACTATGCAACTCGATCTTCGGTTGCAACTAAACTGGGCTGAGGGGTTTGTTTTTTCAGGTGATTCCCAGGCAATGCTGCGGTCTTCCACTGCGCTGCTTGCTCTATTCATGGTGACGGCCGTGCTGTCGCCCGCACAGCAGCAGGAGCCGACCTTTCGCACCCAGTCGAACGTCGTGCTGGTGCCGGCGCTGGTGCGCGGCCCGTCGGGCAACGTCATCTACGGCCTGCAGAAGGACGACTTCATCGTTGACGACGACGGTGTGCCGCAGACGGTGCGCCTGGACGAAGCGGCGGAGCAGGAGCCGGTGTCGCTGGTGGTCGCCGTACAGGTCGGGCGCCGCGCCGATTTCGAGTTGCCGCGCATGCATGGACTGGGTGCGATGTTGGATCCAGTACTGGCGCAACCGGGAAGCAAGGTCGCCGTACTGGCCTTCGACAGCCAGGTCCACCCGGTGCAGGATTTCACCGGCGATGGTAGTGCAGTCTCGCGCGAGCTGGCCGGCTTGCACCCCGGAGATGAGGGTGCTGCAATCCTCGACGCCGTAGCCGAGTCGGTGAAGCTGCTGGAGGGCGTTCCACAAAATCGCAAGCGGGTGCTGTTGCTGATCAGTGAAACGCGTGACCACGGCAGCCGCTCCGCCACCATCGATGACGTGATCAAGGTCCTTGGCAACAGCAACACCGTCGTGTACGCGCTGGCTTTCTCTCCGGTGAAGTCCAACGTGCTGGACACGCTGCGGGGAGCCAACAATCCCGATCTGCATCCCGAGCAGACCGAAGTGCATGAGGGTCCCGACCTGCTTGCGCTTGCGGACTTGTGGGCGCAGGCGATGCGCAAGAACACGGCAAAGGCCATCGCCGCACAGAGCGGGGGAGAGTACGAGATGTTCGCCTCGGCCAAAGGCTTTGACGCGCGCATGACTGACTTCTCCAACCATCTGCACAGCCGATATCTGCTCAGCTTCCAGCCGGCGAAGCCGCATCCGGGACTGCATCAGTTGACGGTAAAGGTGAAAGCGCCGGCGAACGCGACCGTTCTGGCGCGCAGCAGTTATTGGGCGATGGGGACGCAGTAGCCGGGCTTCGGGGGGATTCACCACGGAAGCACGGAATTCACGGAATTTCGGTAGTGGGTCAGCTTGAAATCTGAGCGGTGGAAGGGCACGGCTTCAGCCGTGCCGAGGCGGAAGGGCAGGGCTTCAGCCGTGCCGAAAGGGCGACGATGGAACAGGGCTTTAGCCCCGGTCGCCGCGGCTAAACCCGCCCTAATGGCCCGTGGTTGCGCCGGACTAAAGCTTGGCTCTTCCACCGCTTCAAATTCCAAACTGACCCACTACGGAATTTTCTTTAGCTTTTAATTCTTTCGTGTCTTCCGCACTGCAGCCTGCTCTCAGCGAAGCGGCG